>NZ_LZLL01000609.1:0-27764 GCF_001669335.1 Mycobacterium sp. 1245852.3
CCGGCATGGGTGGCATGACGCACGAGAACGACATTCGCATCGCCGAAGGACTGCAGCACATCGAGTTGCCGGCCGACCCGGCCGCGGCGATGGCGGGGTGGCGCGACGCGCTCAACGACGCCGTCGTCAACTGGCATCGCGCCCGCGGCAGCACCATGCCCGACCTCAACGAGCTGGTTCGGCGCGGGATCACCGACGCGATCGGATTCGCCTTCCCGCACCACTTCATCCTGCCCACCTACAGCAGCGCCTCCTCGTACCGCATCCGTCCGCTGGGTCCCGAGGAGACGCTGTTCGAGATCTGGTCGCTGACCCGGTATCCCGCGGACGCGTCGGCCGGCAAGCCCACGCCTCCCGAACCCATGGCACCGGATGACCCGCGGTGGCCGCCCATCCCGGCCCAGGATTTCTCCAACCTGCCCCGACAGCAGAAGGGCTTGCATTCCAGGGGGTTTGACTTCATGCGGTTGTCGGATCAGATCGAGGGGCTGATCTCGAATTTCGAACGCGTCATCGACGGCTTCCTGGCCGGGCTGCCCTACACCACGCTGCTGCCCGCCATCGGAAAGACCAACACCACCATCGACGTACCGATCGTCGACCTCGGCTTCGGCGCGGCGGCGCGATGACCGGCCGGTGGGACCACTCGGTGGACCTGGTCATCGCGGGCAGCGGCGGGGGCGGCATGGTCGCCGGGCTGGCCGCACTGGACTGCGGCCTCGAACCGCTGATCATCGAAAAGCAGCCGCTGGTCGGCGGTTCGACGGGGCTGTCGGGCGGCATCGTGTGGCTGCCGAACAACCCGTTGATGCGCGCCGACGGCATCGCCGACTCCCATGAGGACGGCCTGGCCTACCTGGCCGACGTGGTCGGCGACATCGGCGCGCCCTCCTCACCCGAACGACGCGAAATGTTCCTCACCGCGGGCTTCGAAATGATCAACTTCCTCACCCGCAAGGGCGTGGCGCTGATCCGCTGCGCGGGCTGGAGCGACTACTACCCGAACCACAAGGGCGGCAACGCCTCCGGTCGCGCCGTCGAGGGCATCCCGTTCGACGCCGCGCGGCTCGGCGACTGGAGCGACAAGGTGCAGCCGCCGCTGGCCAAGAACTACGGATATGTGGTGCTGACCAACGAGTTACGGTCGGTCCAGTATTTCAACCGCGCACCGCGCGCCTTCGCCGTCGCGGCGCGGGTATTCCTGCGCACCGCGATCGCCCGGGCCCGGCGGCGTCAGCTCCTCACCAACGGCGCCTCGCTGATCGCCCAGATGCTCAAGGCGCTGATCGATCTCAGCGACGGTGATCCCCCGCTGTGGACACAAGCCGCGATGACGGATCTGGTCGTCGACGACGGCCGGGTGGTCGGCGTGCGCGTCGTCCGCGACGGACGGCCGCTGACGGTCGAGGCCCGCAAGGGAGTCCTGTTGGCCGCCGGCGGTTTCGGCCACAACGAGGAGATGCGCCGCCGCTACAGCGGCAACCAGCCCAACGAGGGGAAGTGGTCGATCGCCAACGCCGGTGACACCGGCGAGGTCCTCGAGGCGGCGATGCGACTGGGCGCGAAGACCGACCTGCTGGACGAGGCCTGGTGGCTGCCTTCGGTTTTCATCGCCAACGGCGGCGCCGTCGCCGCCTCGCTCGGTTCGGGACGCCAGCGTCCCGGTGCCATCTACGTCGACTCGACCGGGCGGCGGTTCTGCAACGAGTCCAACTCCTACGTCGAGGTCGGCAAGGCGATGTACGCCAATAAGGCGGTGCCGTGCTGGATGATCTTCGACGAGGGATACGTACGCAGATACGTCACGAACGCAAGCCCCCTGAAAACCCTGAAGCGAAACCAGCCGCTGCCGGCCGAGCTGATCGAATCCGGTGCCGTCACCCGGGCGGCGAGCATCCCCGACCTCGCCCGCCAGATCGATCTTCCCGCCGACGAACTGGCGCGCACGATTCGGCGATTCAACCAATTCTCGGCCAAGGGGCTGGATCCCGACTTCGGCCGCGGCCAGTCCGCCTACAACGACTGCCTCGGCGACCCCGGCTATCGGCCGAACGCCGCCATCGGCCCGCTCGACACCGCCCCCTACTACGCGACCAGGGTGCTGCCGGCCGACGTCGGCACGTGCGGCGGCGTCATCACCAACGAACACGCGCAGGTTCTCGACCAACAGGACCGGGTGATCGAGGGTTTGTACGCCACCGGCAACACGACCGCGACGGTGATGGGCCGGACCTATCCCGGCGCCGGCGCGAGCATCGCCAGCTCGATGGTGTTCGGGTACGTCGCCGCGCGCCATGCCGCCGGACGCAAGATCGCCGGTGAGATGAGCCGCTAGGCGGGCGATTCGGGTTTGTCGACGAATTCGCGTGGCTTCATGCCGGACTGCATCAGCTCGGCGCGCCGCGCCTGCACGTCGGACGCGGCGCCGACCATGTTGGTCAGGATGTGGCTGACCTGAAGATGGACCCGCATGCCCATCAGTTCCCACGCGCGCTTCACGTTGTTCTTGACCGCCATCAGTGTGGTCAACGGGATTTGGGCGATCTTGCGCGCCATCTCCTCAACCGTGTCCTCGAGGTCGTCGCGCGGCACTACCCGGTTGAGCAGGCCCCACTCGAGCGCCTGTTGCGCGGTCAGGGTCGGCGCCAGCAGCAGCCAGTCCATGGTGCGATGCCAGTTCATCAGCAGCCACGGCTCGATCATGGTGTGCCCGCCGGGTTCGCCGAGGCTCTGGGCGAGCGGCATCTGGAAATACGCGTCCTCGGAGGCGACGCAGAAGTCGGTCAGCAGTCCGAGATAGATGCCACCGCCCATGCAGTAGCCGTGGATTTGCGAGATGGTCGGCTTGGGAAACTCCCACAGGTACAGCGTGGGCCACAAAAACAGATCGGCGGTGCCCTTGTAGAGGTCCTCGAACGTGTCCCCGAAATCCGGATACGGGTTTTCGTCCGGACCCCAGCGCGCCACGTGGCCGCCGCAGAATCCCTTGCCGTTGGCCTTGAGGATGACGACCTTGATGTCCTTGTCGCGGTCGGCCTCGTGCAGGCAACTGTCGACCTCGCCGACCAGCACCGCGTCCTTGGTGTTGGCCTTGTCCACCCGGTTCAGAATGATCCGCGCAATCGGCGGTTCACGCTCATAAATGACCGCTTCCAGGACGCGCCGCTCCATTGCGGTGACGTTACCGGAGACGGCGACATTCGCTTTGCGGTTGCGCAATGTCCGCCGGAAGGGTGAAGTGTACGAAGGCGCTGGACTAGTCGAATGGAGCTGGGATGACGACTGCGTCGGACCGAGCCGCACAGCTCGACCTGATAGCCCGGCTGCAATCGTCCTACCCCGAGCTCCCCGACGCTCCCACGCCGGATCTCATTGACCACGAACGCTTCAACGCCTATGTCAAGACCCCCCACGACGTCGGCGGCGAGCCGGACGCTCCCATTGAGTTCGAGAACAAGCAGTACGAGATCTGGGAGCACAACACCTATGTGCTGTGCGAGGTGCTCGGCTGGCGCGGGATTTGGTTGTCCGAGGAACGACGCCGGATGGGCAACGTCGACCTGGGCCGCACCATCTACCTCGGACTGCCCTACTACGGGCGGTGGCTGCTTGCCGTCGCACGCGTCCTCGTCGAAAAGCACCACATCGGCCTCAGCGAATTGGCCGAACGCATGGCCGAGGTCAGGGCCCGCTATGCCGACGGCCTGCGCGGAAATCCCTTGCAGGCCAAGCCCAAGTCCGAAGGCGATCCCGCCGCCGTCTCACGCAACCGGCACCACCGCCACGCCGTCGGCAAAGGCGACCCGCAGGTGTACGCCGGACAGGCCGGCGCACCGAAGTTCAACGTCGGCGACAAGGTCGTGGTCCGCGATCTGCCGGTGTTGCTCTACACCCGCACGCAGGAGTACGTGCGTGGGGCGACGGGCGAGATCGCGGTCGTCTCGTACGAAAGCCCCGCCGCCGAGGACGAGACGTGGGACGCGCCGGACCAACGACCCGAATGGTTCTACATCGTTCGATTCACTATGTCCGAACTGTGGCCCGGCTACACCGGTCCCTTCCATGACTCGCTGCAGACTGAGCTTCCCGAGCGATGGCTGCAGGCGGCCGCGACCTCTGAAGGAACGTCATCATGACCGACCACGACCACGACCACGACCACGACCACGATCACGACCGTACGGCCGCGCCGATGGTGGACGAGATCACCGATTTCGAAGTCCTCGAGATCGCGCTTCGCGAATTGTGCATCGAGAAGGGCATTTTCACCGCCGAGGAACACCGCCTGATGACGGAGTACGCGGAACAAATCGGCCCCACGCCGGCCGCCCGCCTGGTGGCCCGGGCGTGGCTGGATCCCGACTTCAAGGAGTTGGTGCGCACCGATGCGCTGGCGGCCAGCAAGGAGGTCGGGGTCGACTGGCTGGAACCGACCGGGTTCGGAACGCCGAGTGACTTCACCGCCCTGCACGTGCTGGAAGACACCCCGACGCTGCATCACGTGATCGTCTGCACGCTGTGCTCGTGCTACCCGCGCCCGATTCTGGGCAACTCGCCGGAGTGGTACCGCACCCCTAACTATCGGCGCCGCATCGTGCGCTGGCCGCGGCAGGTGCTCGCGGAATTCGGCCTGATACTCCCGGCGGACGTCGAGATCCGGGTGGAAGACTCCAACCAGAAGCATCGGTTCATGGTGATGCCCGTCCGGCCGGACGGAACGCAGGGCTGGACCGAGGACCAACTCGTCGAAATAATCACGCGCGATTGCCTGATCGGCGTCGCGTTGCCCAAGCCGGGGGTGACCACCAACGCCGTCACCCAGACGCGCCCGGCCGTACACCCCGTCGGCGACTGACCCGGGGCGCATCGATGAGCATCGAACACTCCAGCATCGCGCCGCTGACGAAAATCGTTGAACGCAACCAGATTTGGAGCCGCATGGCGGCCAAACACGGCGTCGGCAACCCGGTGCCCCCGTGGCAGACGAGCCTGGACGGCATCTGCGATGCCCTCGATCAAAGTAATTGCGGGGCACAGGTACTCAGTTTCGCCGAGCGGCGCAGCGACGAGGACGCGCTGTCGGCAACCGTCTACGCGGGCCTGCCCTATCCGGAGAATCGGTTGGTGGCATTGGCGCACTCGCTGGTGGCGCGCGGCGTCATCGACGAAGACGAGCTGGCGGCGCGGCTGGCGGCCGTTCGTGCGCGGCTCGAAGAGTGAGCTACGCCATTTAGCCGTTCGGCGTCGCATACGCTACGCTGGCAGCAACGTTGGCTTCATGACACTGCATGCCAACACCGTCGTGGAACGCTTCCTCATCCCTCCGGTGCCAGCGAAAAGATCGCGCTTGTCACCTAGATGATCCGTGCATCGCGCACTAGCTTGTCTCGCGGCGATCGATTTTGCCATCCGGCAATCTCGCCACCTCGTGCCGATGCCGCGCGGCGTTCTCGCCTCCGGCGCGGCACCACCGATGCCCGAAAGGCACCGAAAAGTGACCACCAGTAAGACTTTCGCCGATCTCGGCGTGCGCA
Organism: Mycobacterium sp. 1245852.3; assembly: GCF_001669335.1. Taxonomy (NCBI): domain Bacteria; kingdom Bacillati; phylum Actinomycetota; class Actinomycetes; order Mycobacteriales; family Mycobacteriaceae; genus Mycobacterium; species Mycobacterium sp. 1245852.3. The sequence continues at coordinate 5,535 of NZ_LZLL01000609.1, forward strand.
CCCACCTGGTCGATGCGCTCGCCAAGCGCGGCCTCACCCATCCCTTCCCGATTCAAATCGAGACCCTGCCCGACACCCTGGCCGGTCGCGACGTGCTCGGTCGCGGCAAGACGGGCAGCGGCAAGACCCTGGCCTTCTCCATCCCGCTCGTCAGCCGCCTCGCGTCGGGCAGCCGGCGCCCCTCGCGGCCCTCGGGCCTGGTGCTGGCCCCCACCCGCGAGCTGGCGACGCAGATCACAGCGACGCTCGAGCCACTGGCGAATGCCGCCGGCCTGCGGATCACCACGATCTTCGGCGGCGTCTCGCAAAGCCGCCAGGTGGCCGCGCTGAAGTCCGGCGTCGACATCGTGGTGGCCTGCCCGGGCCGGCTCGAGGACCTGATGAAGCAGCGGCTGATCAGCCTGGAATCCGTGCAGATCACCGTCATCGACGAGGCCGACCACATGGCCGATCTCGGCTTCCTGCCCGGCGTCACCCGGATCCTGGCCGCGACGCCGAAAGACGGCCAGCGCCTGCTGTTTTCGGCCACCCTGGACAACGGCGTCGACAAGCTCGTGCAGCGATTCCTGCGCAACGAGGTGCTGCACTCGGTCGACGAGCCCAACTCGCCGGTGCCCGAAATGACCCATCACGTCTTCCACGTCGCCAACGCCGAGGCCAAGAAAGAGGTGGTGCACCGGCTCGCCTCCGGCACCGGTCGGCGGATTCTGTTCATGCGCACCAAGCATCAGGCCCGCAAGCTCGCCAGGCAGCTCACCGAATCGGGAGTTCCGTCAGTCGACCTGCACGGCAACCTGTCTCAGCCGGCACGCGAGCGCAACCTGGCGATGTTCGCCTCGGGCGGCGCCCGGGTGCTGGTGGCGACCGACATCGCCGCGCGCGGCGTGCACGTCGACGAGGTCGAGCTCGTCGTGCACATCGACCCGCCCGCCGAGCACAAGTCCTATCTGCACCGGTCCGGGCGAACGGCGCGGGCGGGCAGCGCCGGAGACGTGGTCACCGTGGTGTTGCCCGAGCAGCGCCGTGACACCCAGTTGCTGATGCGTAAGGCCGGCATCCAGGTCGCCCCGGTGCAGGTGACCGCCGCGTCCGAGGCGGTGCAGGCGCTGGTGGGCGAGGTCGCGCCCTACCAGGCCCCCGCGCCGGCCCGGGCGCCCTCGCACGCGCCGGTGCAGCATCGGGCCAACTCCGGCGGGCAGCGGCGCCGCCGGTCCAGCAGGTCGCCGAGGACCAATCCCACCCCCACGGAATCGGCGATGTCGCACCGCACCGCTGCGCCTCGACGACGGCCGGATCGCCGCCGCGCCAGCCGCGCGCAGGGCGCTACCGGCTAAGCCCGCGGTCGCGGCGGTCAGCGCCGGGCCAGCAGCCACGCCTGACCGTCGCCTTCGCCGGCGCCGATCAGCTCCAGGCCGGCGAACGCGGCGGGCAGTTCGCCGGCCACGGCGCGGAAGGGACCCGGGCTGGCCCCGACCTCACTCAATGCGGCGATCGCCAGCAGCCCGCCCGGCGCGAGCCGATCGATGATCGCCCGGTCGAGGCGGGGGTCGCGGAACTTGCAGCACAGGATCACATCGACCGGCGCCCCCGCCGGCAGGCCGGCGTCGAAATCGACGACGTCGAAGCGGCAGCGGTCACCCACGCCGGCCCGCTGGGCCAGTTCCCGCGCGTGGGCGATGGCCACCGGCGAGACGTCGAGCCCTAGCACCTGCAGGCCGCGTGCCGCCAGCCAGACCGAGCCGGTCCCCTGCCCGCAGGCCAGGTCGAGGGCCCGCCCCGCGGCGGGAAACACATCCGCGTGGCGCGCGAAAACGCCCGGAGGCGCAACCGAACTCAACGGTGGCGGCCCCTTGGCCGCGTACCGATCGTCCCAGCGACGCCGGTCCGCTTCGCCCATAGCCGCCACTCTAGAACCCGGCTTCTTCTGGACACTTGTCCGTTATCGGGATCCCGCGCTCGCGCCGACCGCCCGCGATGGAAGTTGTTGGTGGCAGGACCCGTTTCTACACTGGACGGGTGTCTAGAGATGCGTCGTCCCCGGCGGTCGCCGGGAAAACGGTCGGCGCGGCCCGCCGATCCGACCGCCGGCCCGGGCAGACCATCCGCAAGGTGCTCGACGCCGGGCTGGCGGAGCTGCGGGAATCCTCGTACGCGAATCTGACGATGCGCGCGGTGGCGACGCGCGCCGGGGTGTCGCCGGCCAGCGCCTACACCTACTTTCCGTCGAAAAGTGCGCTGGTGGCGGCGGTGTATCTGCGCTTCCTGCGGGACCTGCCGCTGCACACCGACGTCAACGAGACGACCAAAACCCGGGTGAGCGCAACCCTGCGGGACATGGCGGTCGTCGTCGCCGACGAGCCGGAACTGACCGCCGCCTGCGGCGCGGCCCTGATGGCCGATGATCCGGCGGTCACCCCCCTTCGCGAACAGATCGGCGAGGAAGTGGCCAAGCGGATCGCGGCCGCGCTCGGTCCGGGGTGGCCCCGCGCCGTGAGATCCACGCTGCAGATGACCTTTTCGGGTGCGCTGATGACCGCCCGGTTCGTCAGCTTCGCCGAGATCTCCGGGCAGCTGGACGAGGCGGTCAACCTCATCCTGGGTGCGTCGGTGGCCTGAAAACTGCGGCGCCCCAGCACAAACCCCCGCGCAATCGGCGCGGCTAGCCGGCGTAGGCAGGCTTTCGCGCCGACGCGCCCGCCCGGAGGAACTCACCGAATCGTTTCTCGCCCAGCTCCGGCGACGCCTTGCCGGCGCCGAACGCGAGGTTGCCGGACACCAAAACCGCCGTGACGGTGGCGTCGTTGCGGTTCACCATCCGCGACAGCCCGCCGTAGGACTCGACGGGATGTTCGGCATAGGCGTCGAGGGAGTCGTCGAGCCTCTCGGGGTCGATCACGACGATATCGGCGCGGTCGCCTTCCCGCAGGGTGCCGGCGTCGAGCTCGTACCACGCGCCGAGCTCGCCGGTGAGCCGGTGCACGGCGTGCTCGGTCGACATGAACGGCGTGCCCCGCTTCTCGGCGTCGCGCACGTGGCGCAGCAGGCGCAGCCCGGAGTTGTAGAAGGCCATGTTGCGCAGGTGCGCGCCCGCGTCCGAGAACCCCATCTGCACGCCCGGGCTTTGCGCCAGCTTCTTGAGCAGTTCGGGCCGGTGGTTGGAGATCGTGGTGCGCCAGCGCAGCTTTTCGCCGTGCTCGAGCACCAGGTCGAGGAACGCGTCGACCGGGTGCAGGCCGCCGCGGTCCAGGCCCACCTGCCCGAACGACTTACCGACGACCGATTCGTCGGGGCAGGCCACGATGTCGGCATCGAAGAAGTCGCGGTGCCACACCCGGGGGCCGTACTTCTGGTCGTAGTCCTTGCGGAACTGCCGCCGGTAGTCCTCGTCGCGCATCAGCTCGTTGCGGGCGATCTCGTCCTGTAGGTGCAGGGCCGCGGCGCCGGAGCCGAACTCCTCGAAGATCACCAGCGAAATCCCGTCGGCGTAGACCTCGAACGGGACCGGCAGATGCTGCCAGCGGAAATCGGCGCCGAGCGCGTTGACCATCCGCGCCAGCCAGTCCATCAGGTAGATGACGGGCGGCAGGGACTTGACGTCGGCGGCCGAGAGCAGGCTGGTCTTCAACCGGCGGCGCCCCACCCCGAGGGAGGTGGCCAACTGGGAAACGATCGACAGCGGGTTCTTGATATCGGGGCCCGACTGCAGGATCTTGTCGCGCCGCCGCAGGATGGCGTTCAGGCGCCGCAGCTCGCGAGGCTTGGCGTAGGTCGACGGCAGGGTGCGCGACCGGCAGACCTCGCCGTCGAGTTTGTCGAACAGCAGTTGCTGCGAGGACAACCCGACGAAGCCTTCGTCGAGCGCCTCTTCCAGCATCGCCTCCATCCGCGCGAGTTCGGCCGCCGACGGGCGGACGTCCTTGCGGGTCGCCCGGTCCAGGCCCATCGTGGCGGCGCGCATGTCGGAGTGCCCGATGAACGCCGCGATGTTGGGGCCCAGGTTCAGCCGCTCGAGCGCGGCCACATATTCCTTGGGGCTGTTCCACGACCGGGTCGCGTTGAGCTGCTCGATGACGTAGCGCCGCGGAATCGCCTCCACGCGGCCGAAGATGTCGCCCGCGTCGACATTGTCCAGGTACACCGTGGACAGCGAGCAGGACCCCAACATCACGGTCGTCACGCCGTGTCGCAGCGATTCGGAAAGCGCCGGCTCACAGAGGGTTTCGATGTCGTAGTGGGTGTGAATGTCGATGATGCCGGGGATCACCCACTGACCGGTGGCGTCGATGACCCGGGCGCCGGTGGTGTCCAGCGGGCCCTTGGCGATGGTGACGACCCGCCCGTCCCGCACGCCGATGTCCCGGTAGGCCGACGGCCCGCCCGTCCCGTCGAACCAGCGTCCGTTGGCGATCACGGTGTCGTACTGCATCGGTCGGCCTTTCTGTTGCGCCGGGCGCGTGGGGAGACCGTCGGGCCGCTGCCTCGGAGATCCGCAGTGATCATACATAATGCCCGTTTTGTCTTGCCGCGTAATCGGCGCCCGACCGCGCGGTTAGCCAGCACCGATGACGCCCCGGCAGACGATATGATCCAGCGGTGGGGTTCATCGGCTACGGGTTTGCCGTCCGTTAATCATGCGCAGTCACGGTTGGGCGGGAAACACCCCCGCGTCGGACGCGGAGGCGATCGAGCGCATCCTGGACGCAGCAGACAAGATCATCGACGAACGCGGCTCGGCGATGCGGATCGCCGACGTGGCACGCGCGCTGGGGGTCACCCGCCAGACCGTCTATCGGTACTTTCCCGGCACGCAGGCCTTGCTGGTGGCGTCGGCGATGCGGTCGGCCGACGGCTTCCTCGATCGCATGGCAGCCCATCTCGAAGGTGTCACCGATCCGGTGGTGGCCATCACCGAAGGCATGGCTTTCGCGGTCGAAGAGCTCGCCTCGGACAACCAGGTCGAATTCGTGCTCAACCAGCGCCACCGCGGCGGCCAGAAGGTGTCGATCGTCTCCGATACCGCGTTGGCGTTCGGCCGTTCGATGTTGCACCGCTACGACATCGACTGGGAGCGTTACGGTTTCGATGAGGCGGGCCTGGACGAGCTGAACGAATTCTCGCTGCGGGTTCTGCATTCCTTCCTGGCGGACCCGGGACGGCCACCGCGCACCGGCGACGATCTGCGCCGCTACCTCAGCCGCTGGATCGGGCCGGCGATCGCCTACCCGCAGCTGGTCCGCGCCATGGATGCCCTCGGCGCGCCCGAGCCGGCCCCAACGCGCCGCCGGTCCTCGAAAGCGTCCTGATCCCGGGCGCGGAGCGGCGATTTTGACCATACACATTCGCCGTTATGTCTTGAAGTCGCGCGCGGGCGATGCGCTAATCCTCAATGGGCCGACGCTGTCCAATGATCGAAGGAGGCCTCGACGTGGTGGGTTTGGCACAGGTCGCGCTGAACAGCGCGCCCATCTTTGGTGGCGCGCTGCTCGCGGTGGCGGCCGGGCAATTCCGGGGTCCTGATTACCGCGAAGCGATCAAGCAGGACATGGACCTGCTCGACCGACTCCCGCCCGAAGACGTCGACAGGCGCGCCGAATTGCGGCGCAGCATCGAGGGTCGCGTCGACGACCTGATCGATGCGGCGGACCGCAGCCGCGTGCTGCGCCGGGCCGCGCTGTCCTACCACGGCAACTGGCGGGACGGGGTCCTGCTGCTCTGTGCCGTGCTCTTCACGATCATCTGGTGGAACGTCAGTCACACCAGGGACAACTGGCTGCCGATGTTCGTCGTGTTGATCCTGCTGTGCGTGGTGGCTGCCGCGTACACATTCCGCGGCGCGCTGCACGGCGCCCAGTCCGCGTTCCGCGCGAAGCGGCAGGGTCGCGCCCACAGGTAGCGCAGCTCGTCGACGTGACCAGTCGACGTGGAGGTCTTCGTCACATCCGGGGCGGGGACGATCCGCACGACGCGCGCGCGGCGGCGTCCTGTGGCAGGATCGCGATGTGAAGGCCCATCCTTTCGCCGTGTTGACTTGTGCTGTGCTGTCGCCGTTTTCGGCTCTGCTGATCGGCCCGGTCGAGCCGGCGTCCGCAGAACCATGCCCCGACGTCGAGGTGGTGTTCGCCCGGGGCACCACCGAGCCCCCAGGTATCGGCCGCATCGGCCAGAGCTTCGTCGACACCCTGCGTTCGCAGGTCGGCGGGAAGTCGGTGGGGGTTTATCCGGTCAACTATCCGGCCACTACCGACTTTCCCACCGCCGCCGACGGCATCAGCGACGCCGGCAATCACGTCGAGCAGATGGCCGCGAATTGCCCGCGCACCAAGATGGTGCTGGGCGGCTACTCGCAGGGCGCGGCGGTGATGGGCTTCGTCACCGAAAGCGCCGTACCCGACGGCGTGCACCTGGTGCAGGCGCTGCAGCCGATGCCGGCCGAGGTGGCCAACCACGTGGCCGCGGTGGCGCTGTTCGGCAAGCCGTCGAGCCAGTTCATGAGCATCATTAACGAGCCACCGGTGACCATCGGGCCGCTGTACGCGGCGAAGACCCTCGAGTTGTGCGTGCCCGGCGATCCGGTGTGTTCCGACGCGGGCAACCCCGCCGCGCACCGGCAGTACGTCGAGGCAGGCATGGTCGACCAGGCGGCCGATTTCGCCGCCAAGCGCCTCTCGTAAGCGGGGCGCGCGGACGCCTCAGGCGTGGCTAGGTCGCCGACTTTCCGGCCGGTTCTTCGGCGCGCGTGCCGCCGACCATCTCGTGCACGTCCTGCACCGACCACGGCCCGGCGTGGTGGTGGTCGCGGTAGCCCAGCAGCCGCGGCGTTTGGCGATCGAAACTGCCCACGAAACCGCCTGCGACAACAAGGATTTGACCCGTCACGTCGCGCGAGAGGTCAACGGCCAGATACGCGTAGACCGGTGCGACGAATTCGGGCGGAGCGCTGTCGAGCGAGGCCCGCATGGTCATCTCGTCGAGCAGCCCCCGGCGGTGCAGGTCTTCGATGTGCTTCTCGTAGTCGGCGCCGGTAGACAGCCGGGTCCTGGCCCCGGGGCACACCACGTTGGCCCGCACGCCGTAGGGCTTCAGTTCGGCGGCGATCGCCATCGTCAGGCCGTTGACGGCGCCCTTGCCCGCCGGATATCCGGTGCCGCCGTAGTCACCCAGGAACGCCACCGAGCTGGTGTTGACGATGGCGCCGTGCCCCTGGGCGGCGAGCACCGGAGCGGCCACCCGGCAGGTGTGGAACACCGTGCCGAGGTGACCGCTGATCAGACGGTCGAACTCGACCGGGGAGACGGTCAGGATCGACGAACCGGGCGGTTCGGCGATCCCGGCGCAATTGATCAGCGTGTCCAACCGCCCGAACGTGCTCACGCATGCGTCGACGAGCCGACGGGCGACGCGCTCGTCGTCCGCGGCTCCCACCACCGCGTGGGCCCGCCCGCCGGCCGCCGTGATCGCCGCGACCGTTTCGTGCACGGCCTGTTCGTCGCGCCCGTTGACGACGACGCCGGCACCGAGGCTGCCCAGCAGCTCGGCGACCGCGCGGCCGATACCGCGACTACCGCCCGAAACCACCACCCCGTGCCCCGACAGCGGGCCCTCGGGACCGATTCGGCTCATCGCAAGCTCCGGTGTGCGCCAACCGGTGCGCACCGTAAAGCGTTGCCCGCGAATTGCTCTCGCGGCCGGTTGATGGGCACGCGCTCGACGGTGGTCACGAACATTAGGCGAACAGTACCCAGCCGACTCAGAAATGAGAACGCAAACCCACGTTTACCTCGCACGCGGTGCTGCACGCCGCCGGCAACCCGCCAACACGGGCAGGTTTGGCACCTCGTCGGCGCCATCGCGCTGCACAAACGCACCCCCGGCGGCGCCGGGTGCGGCCCCGCTGCCCCGCCGGGCAAAGCCGCGTACCGTCCACCGGGCGTGGCAGGTAAAGCAATCACCTCAGGTAGAAGTGGCCCCGAATCGGCCCGAATCAGTTTGCCGGGCGCTTCCCCGCGGGCCGCAGCACCTCGATAACACCGCAGCTGGGGGACGTGCGCCAGCGCTCGGGAGGGCGTCGAAGCCCTGCAACCGCGGGTTGCCGACCCCCCGCTGCTACACCGTGGAAACTGTTCAGAAATTATCTGAATCCGTCGCCCCGAGCGATCGCCGGATGGTGCAAGGGGGCGTATAGTCTCCAATGAAGTCCGTTGTGGACGTGTCGCCGTTTAGCTAAAAGCGGTCCAGTCAGCCGCATGGCTACTGAGCTTGGTATGGCTCCGGCGAATCAGCCCCAGTCACCTTTCGCTTCGTGTCGCGCGTTGGCCCACCGACCGTCTTGCGGATCGAGATGCTGTGGGGGCGAGAAGTGCGCATAGCTGCAAACCTTCACCGCGGACGACTCTAGGAGTCAGCGATGCAAACTTGTTTTCGCGCAACCGTTTACCCGATTCTTCGAGTGAACATGGGGTGCGCCAGCCGATGACCAACGTAATTTCTGCAACCCGTCCGGCCCCGACCACGCGGACCACCAAATCCGATGATTCCTACGACGATGTCGTCGAAATGTTCCTGGTACTGCAGGAGTTGCCGGCCGAATCGTACGAATACGCCCATCAGCGCGAACGCATCGTGTCCCGGTGCCTGCCGCTGGCCGACCACGTGGCCAGCCACTTCGCCCGCCGGGGCGAGGGCCTCGACGATCTCATTCAGGTTGCTCGGCTGGGCCTGATGAACGCCGTCAACCGGTTCGACCCCGCGAAGGGTCCGAGCTTCATCGGCTTCGCGGTCCCCACGATGATGGGCGAGGTCAGGCGTTACTTCCGCGACTACAGCTGGGGAATGCGCGTCCCGCGGCGGCTGCGCGAGTTGCACGTGCAGATCAGCAGGACGACCGCCGATTTGTCGCAACAACTCGGCCGTGCGCCCACCGCGGGTGAGCTTTCGCAGGTGCTCGAGGTTCCGCGCGAGGAGATCGTGGAATGCCTCGTCGCCGGCGACGCCTACCGGCTCGACTCCCTCGACGCGCCGCTCGGCGCCGACAGTTCGGGAACTCCTCGCTCGGTGGCCGACTCGGTCGGCGACATCGATCCGCAGATCGAGCACATCACCAACCGGGAAGCGCTGCGGGTGTTGGTTGCCACCCTCCCCGAGCGCGAACGCGAGGTGTTGCGCATGCGGTTCTTCGAATCCATGACGCAGAGCCAGATCGCCGAGCGCATCGGCGTGTCCCAGATGCAGGTGTCCCGCATCCTGGCCAACACGCTGAGCTGCCTGCGCGATCAGCTCGAGTAGCGCTCGGCTCCCCAGGACGCTGCGCGGCATCCGCCGCCGCGCAGCAATGTACTGTGCGATTCGAAGGATCACCCGACTGTGTCGCCAGGAAAACCTGGAAGGAGCTCGATGCGATGAGGATGTCACGAACGGTGCTCGCGGGTGTCGCAGCGACGACGGCACTTGCGGTGTCGGTCGCCGGCTGCGGCAACAACAAACCGCAGCCGTCGCCCTCGAAGTCGGGATCGGCCACCTCGGCAACCTCCGCACCCAGCAGCTCGGCGCCGGCGTCACCGGCGCCGGCGCAGCCCAACGAGTACACCAAGCTGCTGATCCAGGCCAGTGACATCAACGCCCCGGTCCCCTTCACCGCCGCTCCCCCGACCGACAATCCCAACGGCCAGCCGGGCGTGGCGACCACCTTCAAAGACGACGACGGCAGCCACGCCATCAAGGTCACCATCAACGTGTACGACGACCCCGACGCCGCCACCAACGCGCTGAACACCGCCAAGGGTCAACAGGGCGGGGCGATCAAAGATCCCACCACGCAGCCGTCCAACATCGGCAGCGGTGGAACGATGCTGATGGGCAACACCCCCGACCGCAGCAAGGGCGTGGTGATCCTGCTCTTCACCGAGGGCAAGGCGCTCGCGACGCTGGAGTTCGACGGGCCGACCGACACGCTGGCACCCCCGGACTTCGTCAACGACGTCGGCCAGAAGCAGGACGCGGCCATCAAGAAGGGGCTCGGCGGCTAGGCGCCGCTTCAAACCGCGAGGGACGCCATGAACGTCATCAACGGCATGCCGGCTCACGCCCTATGGCTGCACTTCGTCCTGGTGCTGGTGCCGCTGACCGCCCTGCTGGTGATCGTCTGCGGGTTATGGCCGGCGGCCCGGCGCGGACAGCTGCTGTGGCTGACGCTGATCCTTGCCGTGGTCACCATGGTGTTGACGCCCATCACCATCAACGCCGGCGGATGGCTCTACGACCTGAGGGCGAACCCCAGCCCGATCTTGCGCGAGCACGCCGAGCGGGGCAGCCTGATGGCCTATTTCGCCGGCGCGTTGCTGGCGACCGCGGTCGTGCTCGTCGTCGTGCGGGTGATCGAACGCCGATCCGACAAGGGCCGCGCCGCCACCCGGACACTCGTCGCGATAGTCGCGCTGGCGGTGGGGATCTCGTCGATGGTCCAGATCTACCGGGTGGGCGACGCTGGTGCTCAATCCGTCTGGGGCACCGAGATCGCGCGCCTGACCAAGAACCACGCGGGCTGAGGGCCCCCTGTCGGCCAAAAGCAGGACGGCCGATCGCGATTCAACCGGCGGGCGTGAGTAGAAACAACCGGAATCGGCGCCGGCCGGCGCGTTCCTGGGCGAGGCGATAATTCGGCCAGGACGCCAGCGCCTTGCCCCACGCTTCATCGCGTTCCGCGCCATCGAGCAGGCGCACCGCCGCCACGCAACGGTGCCCACGCCGGCGCATGGTGACACGTTGCGCCGCTTTGAGATTCGCGGACCAGGATGGGTGGCGTGCGTGCCCCCAGTTTGCTCCGATCAGCAACAGGGCCCCATCGAGGGGGACGTATTGCACGGTGGCGCTGCGGGCGAGGCCGGTTTTGCGACCAGAGACGGTGATCCGCACGTTGGGCAGGCCGGCCACATCCAAAACGCCGAGGCGTCCGCTGGTCAGGAAACGCAGCGCGGCTTCGAGCCACTCCACGAGCCGGTGACCGTTCAGGATCAGCACGCGGTAGACCGTCGGGTTGCGGGCCCACCGCTGCAGCGGATTCATGCGACGACTGTATGGCCCCCGGTGCCGGACTAGGGCGACGCGTCGATGAAATACCGCTGACGAACCGGGGTTTCGGCGACGGCCCGCGACCGATCGCCGCCGGATAAATAAATTGCTTGATTTAATCCGGCGCGGCGTGTTCACTGAGGCGATGACCGCCGAGCGGGTCGCCCGCTCCGATAGGTCGACAAGCACTCGCGAGGCGATCTTGTCGGCCGCCGAAGTGCTGTTCGCCGAACGCGGGATGTACGCCGTGTCCAATCGGCAGATCAGCGAGGCGGCCGGGCAGGGCAACAACGCCGCGGCGTGCTACCACTTCGGCACCCGGGTCGACCTGCTCCGCGCGATCGAGAGCAAGCACCGCGAGCCGATCGAGGAACTGCGCGCCCAGATGTTGGGCGCCATCGGCGAATCGAGCGAGCTGCGGGACTGGGTCGGCGCGCTGGTTCGCCCGTTGACCGATCATCTGTCCGCGCTGGGCACCCCGACCTGGTACGCCCGCTTCGCCGCGCAGGCGATGGCCGACCCGACATACCGGCATGTGGTCACCAAGGACGCCCTGGCGTCACCGCTGCTGGTCCGCACGCTCGACGGCATCAACCGCTGCCTGCCGGAGCTACCCAAGCGAGTGCGTGCCGAACGGATGGTGATGGTGCGCAACCTACTCATGCACACCTGCGCCGAACACGAGGGCGCACTGGCCGAACACGGACCGCGGTCGCGGTCGGCGTGGCCGGTGGCCGGCGAAGGGCTGATCGACGCGATCGTCGGCCTGTGGCGCGCGCCCGTCCACGTGGGTGCGGCCGGCGGCCAGCCAGGACACACCACCGCGCAGGCCGACAACAGAGGAGCACGATGACCGCAGGATCCACCGCCACCGATCTCCCGGAGTTCCCGATGGCGCGGGCCCCCGGCTGCCCGTTCGCCCCGCCCCCGAAGGTGTTGGCGCTCAACGCCGACAAGCAGCTGAGCAGGGTGCGGATCTGGGACGGCAGCACCCCCTGGCTCATCCACGGCTACGACGCGATACGCGCGCTGTTCACCGATTCCCGCACCAGCGTCGACGACCGGTTGCCCGGCTATCCGCACTGGAACGAAGGCATGCTGGCCACGGTGCACAAGCGCCCCCGCTCGGTGTTCACCTCCGACGCCGAAGAACACACCCGGTTCCGCCGGATGCTGTCTAAACCGTTCACGTTCAAGCGGGTTGAGGCGCTGCGACCGGCGGTCCAGAAGATCACCGACGACCACATCGACGCCCTGCTCGCCGGCCCGAAGCCCGGTGACATCGTCAGCACCCTGTCGCTGCCGGTCCCCTCACTGGTCATCAGCGAACTGCTGGGCGTGCCCTACGAGGACGCGGAATTCTTCCAGGCTCAGGCCCAGCGGGGCATGGGCCGCTACGCGACCGAGGAGGACACCGCCCAGGGTGCTGCCTCGTTGGCCAAGTATCTGGCCAATTTGGTGCGGGCGAAAATGCAAGACCCGTCAGAGGATCTGGTATCCGACCTGGCCGAGCGGGTCAACGCCGACGAGATCAGCGTGCGCGAGGCCGCGCAGTTGGCCACCGGCGTGCTGATCGCGGGCCACGAGACCACGGCGAACATGATCAGCCTCAGCATCGCGGCGTTGCTCGAACACCCGGATCAACGCGCCCTGTTGCACGACACCGACGATCCCAAGGTCATCGCCACCGCGGTCGAAGAGCTGATGCGCTACCTGAGCATCATCCAGACCGGGCAGCGCCGAATCGCCGTCGAGGACATCGACATCGGCGGCGAAACCATCCGCGCCGGTGACGGCATCATCCTCGACGTCGCCCCCGCGAACTGGGATGAGCGCCAGTTCCCCAACCCCGACCGGCTGGACCTGCTGCGCGAGGACGGGCCGCACGTCGGGTTCGGCTACGGACGCCACCAGTGCGTGGGTCAGCAGCTGGCGCGCATGGAGTTGCAGATCGTCCTGCCCACCCTGCTGCGCCGCGTCCCGACCCTGCGGCTCGCCGTGCCACTGGATGAGCTTCCGTTCAAACACGACGCGCTGGCCTACGGTCTCTACGAGTTGCCCGTGACATGGTGAAACCCGATCTCGCGCTGGACGTTCCCGACCTGCGGGGCAGATTCGCCGTCGTGACGGGGGCCAACAGCGGTCTGGGGTTCGGCCTGGCGAAGCGGCTGTCCGCCGCGGGTGCCGAGGTGGTGCTGGCCGTCCGCGACGGGGCCAAGGGCGAGCGGGCGGTCGCCGACATCCGCCGGGAGGTGCCGCAGGCCAAGCTCACCATCAGGCAACTCGACCTGTCGTCGCTACCGAGCGTGGCCGGGCTGGCCGAAGAGCTGACCGCGGAAGGCCGCCCGATCGACATCCTGATCAACAATGCCGGCGTCATGACGCCGCCGCGCCGGCAGCAGACCCGTGACGGATTCGAATTGCAGTTCGGCACAAATCATTTGGGGCATTTCGCGCTGACCGGACGGTTGCTGGGCTTGCTGCGGGCGGCGGAGTCCGCGCGGGTGGTGACGGTCAGCAGCCTCGCCGCGACCCAGGGCAATCTCGACCTCGGCGACGTCAACGCGCAACGCGGCTATAAACCCATGCGTTCGTACGGGGTCGCCAAGCTGGCGCAATTGATGTTCGCCGTCGAATTGGATCGGCGCAGTCGATGCGGGGGGTGGGGATTGATGTCCAACGCCGCGCACCCGGGTCTGACCAAGACGAACCTGCTCAGCGGCGCGTCGTACGGTCGCACCACACCGACCTTGCAGGCCCGGTTGACGCAGCTGACGTGGCGGCTGCTGCCGTTCATGTGGCTCGACATCGACGAGGGCATCAAGCCGACGCTGTACGCCGCGGTGTCCCCGGATGCGCAGGGCGCCACATACTACGGGCCGCGTGGCTTCTACGAAACGGTCCGGGGCGGTGTCACTTTCGCGAATGTCCCCCGGCTGGCGCGCAGCGAGGCCGACCTGCGCGAGCTGTGGGGGCTCTCCGAACGGCTCACCGGTTTCAGCTATCCGGATTGACCTCAGAAAGTGGTGATAGATGGCGTTCGTTGGTCGCAGTGACGTCAAAGATCCGGGTGCGCAGCAGGACCAGTGGGAACGCCTGGCGCGCCGGCGTGAGCGGTTGTACGCCGACGACGAACAGTTCCGCAATACCAAGCCCGACGACGAAATCGCCGCGGCCGCACGCGCTCCGGAGCTGCGGATCGCCGAGGTGATGGCCACCGTCCTGCAGGGCTACGCCGGGCGGCCGGCGCTCGCGCAGCGCGCCCGCGAGGTCGTCACCGATCCGCAAACGGGCCGTTCGGCGCTGAACTTCCTGCCGCGCTTCGAGACGATCACCTATGCCGATCTGTGGGCGCGGGTGCAGGCCACGGCCGCCGATTGGCATCACCACCGACGGTTCCCGGTTCGCGCCGGGGACTTCGTCTGCGTGCTGGGGTTCGCCAGCATCGACTACACGGCCATCGAATGCGCCTGCATCCACCTCGGCGCCGTGGTGGTGCCCTTGCAGACCAGCGCACCCGCCGCCCAGCACGCGCCGATCCTCGCCGAGACCCGGCCGCGCGTTCTGGCCGTGGGCATCGACAACCTCGCGACCGCCGTCGAGGCGGCCTTGGCGGGCACCGCGCCCGATCGCTTGATCGTGTTCGACTACGAGCTGCGCGACGATGACCAGCGCGCCGCCTTCGAGGCCGCGGTCGCGCGGCTGTCCGAGGCGGGCAGTGCGCTGACCATCGAGACGATCGATGCCGTCGCCACCCACGGCGCGGTCCTGCCACCCGCGCCCCTGCACGTCGCCGCGGCGGGCGAAGACCCGTTGGCCTGGGTCTTCTACACGTCGGGCAGCACCGGCACGCCCAAGGGCGCGATGTTCACCGAAAGCCTTTGTATAGGGACCTGGTTGGCGCAATCCGACCAGCCCGTCATCACGCTGAGCTACATGCCGATGAGTCACTTGATCGGTTACGGATATGTAATCCTGACCCTCGCCAACGGGGGCACCAGCTATTTCGCCGCCAAGAGCGACCTCTCGACACTGTTCGAGGACCTGGCACTGGTGCGGCCCACCTCCATGAGCCTGGTGCCACGGGTCTGTGAGATGTTCTTTCACCACTACCAGCGCGAGCTGGACCGCCACGTCATGGCCGGTGCCGACCCCGATACCGCCGGGGCGCAGATCACCACGGCGATCCGCGAGGAGATCTTGGGTGGTCGCGTGCTGGCGGTGGGTTGCGGCTCGGCCGCGTTGTCGCCGGAGATCAAGCGGTTCATGGAGGAGGTGCTCGATCAGCACCTGCTGATCGGCTATTCGTCCACCGAGATCGCCGGCGGGATGATCGTGGCCGACGAGCACGTGCTGCGGCCCCCGGTCATCGACTACAAACTGCTCGACGTACCCGAACTCGGCTATTTCACCACCGACAAGCCTTATCCGCGAGGCGAATTGGCGGTAAAGTCGGCTCGCTTCATGGCCGGCTACTACAACCGGCCCGACCTGACCGCCACGATGTTCGACGAGGACGGTTACTACAAGACCGGTGACATCATGGCCGAGGTCGGCCCGGACCAGTTGCGCTACGTCGACCGCCGCAACAACGTGATCAAGCTCGCCCAGGGTGAGTTCGTGGCGGTCTCTCGCCTGGAGGCGCTGTATTCGACCAGCGCCCTGATCCATCAGATCTACATCTACGGCAACAGCGCCCGCTCCTTCCTGCTGGCCGTGATCGTGCCGGCCGAAGGCGGCGCCGACGCGTCGGCGATCGCCCGGTCGCTGCGGCAGATCGCACGCGACAACCACCTCAACGGCTACGAGATCCCCCGCGAATTCCTGATCGAAACCGAACCGTTCAGTCTGGCCAACGGCTTGCTGTCCGGCGTCGGAAAGTTCCTACGACCCAAGCTCAGAGAGCGCTACGGTGAGCGGCTCGAACAGCTCTACGCCGACATGGCCGACGACCAGCTCGGGCAGCTTCGCGCCCTGCGCACCGGCGGCGCCGATCAGCCGGTGCTGGCCACCGTCACCAAGGCGGTGCAGGCCACCCTCGGCGTGCCCGCGGCCGATGTGTCCCCGGAGGCGCGATTCATTGACCTGGGCGGTGATTCCCTTTCGGCGCTGACCTTTTCGACCCTGCTTACCGACATCTACGGCGTCGACGTTCCGGTCGGCGTGGTGATCGACCCGACCGGTGACCTGCTCACCATCGCCGACCACATCGAACGGCATCGGGACTCCGACGTACTGAGCTTCGCGTCGGTCCACGGCACAGACGGCGTCGAGGTCCACGCCGAAGACCTGACCTTGAACAAGTTTCTCGACGACGACATCCTGAAGTCCGCGACGCTGCTCCCACCGCCGACAGCCGAGGTGCGCACCGTTCTCCTCACCGGCGCAACCGGTTTCCTCGGCCGTTTCCTCGCCATGGAATGGCTCGAGGGGGTTGCGGGCCAGGACGGCAACCTGATCTGCCTCACCCGGGGTGCCGATGCCGTGCAGGCCCGTCAGCGAATCGAGGCGGCGCTGGGCTCGGATCCCACGCTGCTGGAACGCTTCCGGTCCCTCGCCGCCGATCATCTCGAAGTCGTCCCGGGTGACATCGGCAAGCCACGGTTCGGGCTGGATGAGGCGACGTGGCGGCGCCTGGCCGACACCGTCGACCTCGTCGTGCACCCGGCGGCGCACGTCAACCACGTGCTGCCCTATCGCCAACTTTTCACGCCCAATGTCGTGGGCACCGCCGAAATCATCCGGCTGGCAATCACGGCCAGGCTCAAGCCGATTCACTACGTCTCCACCCTGGGGGTCAGCGCCGTCGCCCATCAACTCGTCGACGAGGACACCGACATCCGCCGCTCGGTGCCCAGCTGCACAATCGGCGACGACTACGCCAACGGTTACGGGATCAGCAAATGGGCCGGCGAGGTCCTGATGCGCGAGGCACACGACGTGTGCGGGTTACCGATTGCGGTGTTCCGGCCCGGCATGATCCTGGCCGACAGCCGGCACGCGGGACAGATCAACGTGCCTGACATCTTCACCCGGCTGCTGTTCAGCCTGGTCGCCACCGGCGTCGCTCCGCGCTCGTTCTACCGGGGCGCTAACGATCCGGACGGCGCCCGCCCACACTACGAGGGTCTGCCGGTGGACTTCCTGGCGGACGCGATCGCCTCGATCGGGCCACGGCACGGCATCAGCTTCGACACCTACAACACGACAAATCCGCACGACGACGGAATCTCGCTGGACACCTTCGTCGACTGGATCGTCGCGGCGGGCTATCCGGTCGAGAAGATCGACGACTATCCGGCCTGGCTGGCGCGGTTCGAGACGGCAATGCGCGCGCTACCCGAACGCCAGCGCGCACAGTCCGTCCTCGGCGTGCTGGACGTCTACCGTGAACCCATGACCGCGATAGCCGGGTCGCCGGTGCCCGGGGCGCGATTCCGGGCGGCCGTCGAACATTCGGGTCGCACCATCCCGCATGTCTCGCAGCAGTTGATCGAGAAGTACCTCGAAGACCTGGAACGGATCGGTGTGCTCTCCCCCCGGTTCAAAACGTAGGTGATCGCAACGAAGGGACGATGATGTCCAGCCCAGCCCAAACGCTTTACCCCGAAGGCGTGATCGGCGCGCCCAAGGATCGCCGCGGTCACGCCGCGGAGTTCAGCACCGGCCTGCCACCCGGCACCGAGGTGTTCTCCGCCGACAATCACATCTCGGTGGCCGATGACATCTTCTACCAAGGCTTTCCCGACGAGCTCAAGGAGCAGGCCCCGCGGATCTGGTATGAGGACGGCGCGTATCTGCTCGGGTCGCCCGGGCAATCCATGGTGGTCGGCGATTTCAGCGCGGTGCTCATGCAATACGACGATCTGGCCGGGGCGGCCACGAACAACGTCGAAGCCCGGGTTCGCGAGCTCGCCGAGGACGGCGTCGACAGGGAACTGGCCTTCCCCAACGCGGTGCTCGCGCTGTTCCACCACCCTGACCACCAGATCCGCGACCGGATCTTTCGCGTCTACAACGAGCACATCGCCGGCGTTCAGGAACGCTCCCGCGGGCGGTGCTACGGCGTCGGACTGATCAACTGGTGGGATCCGGCCGGCGCGCGCCGCACCTTGGCCGAGTTGAAGTCGTTGGGGCTCACCACGTTTCTGATGCCGATCAGCCCCGGCAACGATGCCAACGGCCAGCCCATCGACTATTCGAGCGCGGCGATGAGTGCGGTCTGGGATGAGATCGAGGAGGCCGGGCTGCCCGTCACGCACCACATCGGCGAGAGCCAGCCCAAGTTTCCCAGCGAGGTCAACAGCGTCGCGGTGGCCATGATGGTCAACATCGACTCATTCCGGGAGATGTTCTCCAAGTATATCTTCGGCGGCATCCTGGACCGGCATCCGCAGCTGCGGATCGGCTGGTTCGAGGGCGGCATCGCGTGGGTGCCGACGGCCCTGCAGGACGCCGAGCATGTGCTGGCCTCCTACCGGCACATGCTGGCGCACCAACCCGAGCGGGAGGTCCGCCATTACTGGGATGAGCACATGTGCGCCTCGTTCATGGTCGATCCGCTGGGGCTGCGGCAGATCGAGGAGATCGGGATCGACAAGGTGATGTGGTCATCCGATTATCCGCACAACGAAAGCACTTTCGGCTATTCGGAGCGGTCCCTGGCCGCCGTGGTCGACGCCGTCGGTGCGCAGGACGCCGTTCGGGTGGTCGGCGGCAACATCAGGAATTTTCTGGGGATCTCGGCATGACGAACTCGGTGGCCGCCCGCACCTCGGCGCTCGATATACCCGACGAACCCGACTGGGCCCGCATGCGCATCGAGACAGGAGCGCGGCTGCGGTCCGCCATGTCCGAGCACGGCGTCGACGCGCTGATCCTGCTGATGAACGGCTACGTCGGATACGCGACCGGGGTGAGTTGGCCGCTGTTGGACGCCGGCCTGTCCCACGTCGAGCGTCCGGTCGCCGTCGTGCTCGCCGACGACGTGCATCCACACCTGTTCATGCCGTTGCGCAGCGGGGCGTCCGCGGAGTACCCCGTGCCAGACGACCACCTGCACGGCCCCGCCTACCTCGAGTTCGACTCCGGCGTCGAGGATTTCGCTCGGAAACTGTCCGATCTCATTCCGCCGGGCGCCAGCGTGGCCGTCGACGAACTCACCGGCGCCATGCGCCGCTCGACGTCCACGCTGTTCCCGGGTGGCCCGCCGACCGACGCGGCGATCGTGCTCGGGGCGGCGCAACTGGTCAAGACCCGCGACGAGCTGTCCTGTCTTCGCAGGGCCGCCCGCATCACCGAACAGGCGATCGTCGACGTGCAGGAGGCGCTGAAGCCGGGCGTACGACAGATCGATCTCTCGGCCACCTTCGTGCGGCGGGCGTTCGAACTCGGTGCCACCACCAACATGCTCGAGGCGATCTGGCAGGTGATGCCGAGTTCGCGGGAAGCCGGCGTGTGGACGACGCACGGCGATCTGGCGCTGCCCCTGCTGCCCACCGACCGGGAGCTGTCCGCCGGCGACGTGCTGTGGACCGACATCAGCATCACCTACCACGGATACTGTTCGGACTTCGGCCGCACCTGGATCGTCGGCGACCGGCCCACGCCGCGGCAGCAAGATCAGTTCCGGCAGTGGCGCACGGTCCTGGACGCCGTGCTCGCCGTGACCAAAGCCGGTGTGACTTCGGGGGATTTGGCGCGCGCCGCGATCACGGCCAACGGTGGCCGCAAACCATGGCTGCCGCATTTCTATCTGGGTCACGGCATCGGCACCTACCCCGCGGAGGCGCCGATGATCGGAACGGATCTCGGCGCGGAGTTCGACGACAACTTCGTCTTTCCGCCCGGCATGGTGCTGGTTCTGGAGCCGGTGATGTGGGAGGACGGCACCGGAGGCTACCGCAGTGAGGAGATCGTGGTGATCACCGAAGACGGCTACGCGCCGATCACCGACTACCCCTACACCCCGTATGGCGACTGAAGTCCTGCCCGACGCGCGCGAATTGCGTTCGGGCCGAAGGGAACGGGCGCTGGCCCAGATGGCGGAGCACGACCTCGACATCCTGGTACTGGGCCGGCAGGCCAATATCCGCTACGTCACCGGCGCCCCGCAGCTATGGATTGCCGGCACCCGCCCGTTCGGCCCGATGTGTGTGCTGGTGCGCGACACCGGAGACATCTATCTCAACAGCACCGACGACGAGGGTGTGCCGGAGGAGATCGGCCACGACCACCTCTACGGGCTGGCCTGGAACCCACTGACCCTCATCGACGTCCTGAAGAAGATCGAGGGCGCCGACGCGGCACGGCGGGTCGGAACCGATGCGATCACACCGACTTTCGCGGCGTTGCTGCCCGAGGCGTTCCCCAATGCCGAGCTGGTCGACGCGGAGCCCGCCATGCGGGCGGCGCGACGCATCAAGACGCCGGACGAAATCGCGGCGATGGGCCAGGCCGTCCGGGTCGCCGAACACGGACTGGCAACCGCGCTCAGCGAATTGGCGCCGGGCGTGTCGGAGCGGACGCTGGCTGGGGTGATGATGGAGGCGATGGCCGCGGGCGGGGTGAGCACGCCGGCGACCCAGGACGCCGCGTGGGTGACGTCGCGCGAACAACCGTGGCGTCGCGCCGCCGCGTCCGAGGTCCGGCCGGGTGACCTCGTCGCGTTCGCCGCGGGCGCACTGGCGAACGGCTATGTCGCCGAGGTGGGGCGGACCCGGCCGGCCGGCGATACCGTCACCGACGAGGTCCGCACGCTCTTCGAGCGCTCGCATGTGTTGTACGACAAGATGGTTGCCGCATGCCGCCCCGGCGCGTCCACCCGCGACCTGCTCGCCGCCTACGCGACGGCCGGTGAGCCGGTGCCGCCGATGCCGGTCGCGCACGGGCTGGGGTTGGGGTTCGATCCGCCCGTGGTGTCCGAAACGCTGCTGGCCGCGGGCGAACACGACGTGCTCGAGGCGGGGATGGTGTTGGCGATCACCGGATATGTGTGGCGAGAGGGCCTCGGCGCGGTGTACCGCCGGGACACCGTGCACATCACCGTTAATGGTGTCGATGTACTGACCACCAGTCGATCGTGGGGTTAGCGGCTGAAATAACTTGTGCCACTTTGGTTTCAGTGGTCACAAAGCGGGACGTTTTGTCGGTGGGCATCGCTAGTTTGGCGGTGTGAGTGATGAGCAGGATGTCGAGGCGGCGTTCGACGCGCTCGATGCCGCCTGGGATCGGGTGTGCGCGCTGAACGTCGACGCGCTGAAGCCCCGGCAGCAGTTGGCGGTGTTGGCGCGCTGCGAAAAGCAGCGCCGGCGCATCCCGGCCGTCGAGCACCCCGTGATCAATTCCCTGGCCCGCCAAGCACCCTCGGTCGAACTCGGCGCCACGGTGGTCCACGCCATCGCCGAGGCGACGCTGATCAGCCGCGCCGAAGCCGCCCGCCGCCTCAACGAGGCACGCGATCTGGGCCCACGCCACGGCCTGACCGGCGACCCGCTGGGCCCGATGCTGCCCGCCACCGCCGCCGGACAACGCGACGGCACCCTGGGCGCGGGCCAGGTCGCGGTGATCCGCAAGTTCTACCACCAGCTGCCCGGCTGGATCGACATGCCGACCCGCGAGCGGGCCGAAGCGCGGCTGGCCACCGAAGGCAGCCGGTTTCGCCCCGAACAACTCGCCGGGCTGGCCCGCACCCTGGCCGACTGCCTCAACCCCGACGGCACCTACACCGACGACGACCGGGCCCGCCAACGCGGTCTGACCCTGGGCAACCAGCAACCCGACGGCATGTCGCCGTTGCGCGGCTGGCTCACCCCCGAAACCCGCGCCACCCTGGAAGCCGTCCTAGCCAAACTCGCCGCCCCCGGCATGTGCAACCCCGACGACGACACCCCGTGTGTGGACGGCAGTCCCAGTGAACAGGTGATCGAACGGGATTCGCGCAGCACCGCCCAACGCAACCACGACGGACTCAACGCCGCACTGCGTGCGCTGTTAGCGTCGGGAGAACTGGGTCAGCACAACGGGTTACCCGCCTCCATCATCGTCACCACCACACTGCAAGACCTCGAAGCGGCGGCCGGGCGCGGGTTGACCGGCGGCGGCACCCTGCTGCCGATGAGCGATGTCATCCGCCTGGCCCGCCACGCCCACCACTATCTGGCCATC
>NZ_LZLL01000610.1:0-1473 GCF_001669335.1 Mycobacterium sp. 1245852.3
CGTGAACGAGACTGTTCGTTACGCGCTGTTGGTGTTGCTCTCCAGCGCGGTCGGTTTGGTTGCGGTGCTGGCGAATCGGCTAACCGAGCGGGTCAAGGTCCCGGTGCCATTACTCGTGTTGGTCGGAGCCGCCGTCGCGGTGCACGCGGTGCCCGCGGTGCAGCCTCCCTCCGAGCGGGTCGTGGAACGGGTCATCACCATCGCGCTCGTGCTGGTGTTGTTCGACGGCGGCATGCATATCGGGCCGGCGCGCTTCCGCGCGGCGGCGGCCCCGATCCTGTCGGTGGGCGTCGTGGGCACCGCCCTCACCGCAGCAGGGGCGGCACTGGTGCTGCACTACGTATGCGGAATCAGCTGGTTTCCCGCGGTGCTCGTGGCCACGGCCGTGGCGCCGACCGATCCGGCCGTGGTTTTCTCCGTTTTGGGCAAACGCGAGATCAGCGGCCGCAGTGGCACCATCCTGGAGGGCGAGTCGGGTGCCAATGATCCGGTCGGCATCTCCTTGATGTCCAGCCTGATCGCCGCCGGTGGCCTCAGTGCAGCCGGATTCGCCAGCGTGGGAACACAATTCGCTCTACAGATGGCGGTCGGCCTGGCCGTCGGGGTGCTCGGCGGTCGCGTCCTGCTCGTCTTCATGCGTCGCGTCGCCTTGCCGAGCGAAGGTCTCTATTCGCTACGAACGCTGGCATCCTGCCTGATGTTGTACGGCATTGCCACGCTCGCGCATGGCTCGGGATTTCTGGCCGTGTTCGTCGCCGGCATCGTGATCGGCGACGCCCGCGCGCCCTACAAGCCGGAGATCAAGCGATTCCACGCCGCCCTGGCGGGTCTTGCGGAAATCGTCGCGTTCGCCATTCTGGGTTTGACCGTCGATCTCAATGTCCTTGCCCATCCTGATGTGTGGGGTTGCGGGCTCGTCCTCGCCGTGGCCCTAACCGTGCTGATTCGGCCGTTGGCGGTGGGCTCCTGCTTGGTTCCCGTGCGATTGCGGCGAAACGAACGGGCCTTCGTTCTTTTCGCCGGGCTCAAGGGCGCAGTGCCCATCCTGCTGGGCGAGTTCCTGCGCGCTGCTCACGTCGCCGACGCCGAACGCCTCTACGGCATCGTGGTCGTCGTCGTCGTTGTCTCGGTGCTGGTGCAGGGCAGCTCGGTGCCTGGTGTCGCCAGGTTGTTGCACCTGCCCATGCGCACGGTGGAGACCCGGCCATGGCAGATAGGTGTGCGACTCGCCGACGAGCCGCAGGGGGTTCATCGCTTCAGCGTCGCGACCGGTTCCGTCGCCGAGCGTTCCACGGTCGAAGGTCTCGGCGACCGCGTCGGTGACATCTGGGTGAGCATCGTGGTCCGCGCGACCGGCCTGGTGCCGGTGCGGGGCGACACCGAACTGGAGGCCGGGGACGAGGTCGTCATCCTGGCCGACCCCGACCTTCATGACACGCTCGCCGGACTGTTCGGCCCCGCGCAGCAGCGATG
>NZ_LZLL01000611.1:0-16836 GCF_001669335.1 Mycobacterium sp. 1245852.3
ACCGCGTGCTTGGTGGCCATGATGCCGGCGTTGTTGATCAGGACGTCGACCTTGTCGACGCCCTCGGCAAAGCGCCGCACCGAGGACAGGTCCTGCAGGTCGAGCTGACGCACCTCGGCTGTCCCGGTCGCGGGACCGGTTGCCGAACCGGTCATGCGAGCGGCGGCCGCGTGGCCCTTGTCGGTGTTGCGGACTGCCAGGATGACGTGGCCACCCACCCGGAGCAATTCGCGGGCGGTGATCTCGCCCAGCCCGGCGTTGGCCCCGGTGATGACGATGGTCCGTCCGGCGAACGAGGGCAGCTGTGCTGCGGTCCAATCGGCCATGGCAGCCACCCTAACTTCGCACTTGCGACCCCGGCCGGTGG
Source organism: Mycobacterium sp. 1245852.3 (assembly GCF_001669335.1). Lineage (NCBI taxonomy): Bacteria > Bacillati > Actinomycetota > Actinomycetes > Mycobacteriales > Mycobacteriaceae > Mycobacterium > Mycobacterium sp. 1245852.3. The sequence continues at coordinate 368 of NZ_LZLL01000611.1, forward strand.
GCCGACGGGCCGTGCGGCGGCGGGCGGGAGCGATGTCGGTCACCCGCCGCGCCCAGGTATCGTGCCTGGGATGACCAGCGAAACCCCACCTGCCGCGGGGATCGCCGGATGCATCTAGGCGTCATCGTCAATCCGAAAGCGCGGAAAAATCGCTCCGCTTCCCGCGATCGCATCGCCGAACTGCGTCGCATCGTCGGCCCCTGGGGCGAGGTGCACGAGACCAACTCGATCGAGGAGCTGTGCGACACCATCGCGCAGCTGGCGCCGCGGGTCACCCACCTGGTGGGCGACGGCGGCGACGGCGCACTGCACTGGTTGATCAACGAGATCGAGCACTGCATCGGCGATCCGCAACGCTGGCCCGCGTTCGTCCCGACCAACGGCGGCAGCGTCAACGCCGTCGCCCGCAAGGCCCGGGTGCGCGGGCGGCCCGAGGCGATCATCCGTGCGCTGACCGCGGCCGCCGAAAACGATCGACCCCCGCCCGAGGTGGAGCTGGACACGTTGGTGCTCGACGGCGCCACCGCCGACGGCGCGGCGTTTCATCGGCTCTGCTTCGGGCTGGCCGCCGGCGGCGTCGGAAACCGTTTCTACGACCGGTATTACGACTCTCCCGATCACGGCCGGCTGGCCGTCGCGCGGGTGATCGCTCGCAGCTTCGGCGACTACATCACCTCCAAGGTCGCCCCCAGCCGAGTGAAGACGCCGAACTATGCGTCCATCCTGTTCACCCCGACGCAAGCGCGCGTGGTGATCGACGGCGACGAGGTCCCGTCGCGCACGCACAGCCTGCTGCACGCCGGCGCGATCGACCTGCGCATCGGCGGCCCACTTCGGTTGTTCCCCAAGGCTTCCGAGCCCGGTGCGCTGCATTTTCAGGCCGGATACCTGCGGCCGTCCAGGATCGTCGCGCAGCTTCCGACGGCCCTGACCAACGGCATGCTCCGCGGCGCAGGGCTACGCGATGTCAACGGCCGTGAGATGGTCATCGAGGCCGAGGACGAACCGCTGTCGCCCATCATCGACGGGGAGCGCTTTTTGGGCATCGTCAAACTGGTGGTCCGGCCAGGCCCGCGTATCCGCATCGCCCGGCCCGCCTAGCCCGGCACGCAGGCCGTTCGGCGGGCGGTCGCCGTGGTGGGCTCTGCAGCGCGAATCGAATTGCGTTTTTCGATTTGCAATTTCGCCATTGGGCGTGACGAAGATAATATTGTTGTGACCGTGCGTCCGATCGGCGGCGCAATCGAATTGCGTGAATTCGTAGATACGTAGTTCAGTATCTCAGGTGGTCGAACCGGCGTAACGCCAGCTCGCATGCCACTGAGATACTGAAGTCCGTATGCGCGGAGATCAGCATTAGTGCATTTAATTCTGCCATTTAAGTTTCACCTGTGAATGTGGTGTGCGACGGCCCTTAATGCCTATCTACGCTTTGCTCAGGACGGCCTCACGGCGCTACATTAGTCTTTATATTCACGACGGAAGTCGTTCTCGGGCTAAGCCAACCTGGAAGGGGGATCACTCCTACGATGGAGACGCTGATCGATTACCTGCAGATGTGGGAAGCGCAGAGGCCGGACCAAACCCTCTTCCGGTTCGTCGATGCCGACGGCCGCGAACTCGAGCACTACACCTACCAGGCCTTCGCCGAACGCACCCGCGAGCTGGCCGCCTACCTGTCCACAGAGGCCGGCCTCAAGTCCGGCGATCGTGCGCTGCTGGTCTACCCACCCGGTCTGGAAATGATCGCCGCGCTGTATGCGTGCGCGCGCATCGGGGTCATCGCCGTTCCGGTCAGCCCGCCCTTGCCGATGTCCTTCGATTCCGGACTGGCCAAGCTCAGCTTCATCGCGCGCGATTGCCAGGCGACTGCGGTGCTGTCGACGAAGCAGTTCGAGTACGACTTCCGCCTGCTGCTCGGCCAGCGCCGCGGGCAGGGCGTCTGGACGGACGAGTCCGACGCCGGCCTGCCGGACCTGCCCTGGTTCGCCACCGACGGTGCCCAGGACTTCGGCGGCGCCCCGGTCGCGGACACGCCCGGCGAGGTGCTCTTCCTGCAGTACACGTCCGGGTCGACCAGCAATCCCAAGGGTGTGATCGTCACCCACGCCAACGTCATCGCCAATGGCTCCGCCTTCACCGGCGACGTGGTGCTGGCCTCGTGGCTGCCGCAGCATCACGACATGGGCCTGATCTCGGCCTACATGTTCATCGTGCTGCTGGGCGGGTCGACCCACGCGATGTCGCCCCTGGACTTCCTCGCCCGGCCCTCGTCGTGGCTTCGGCTCATCAGCGACGTGCGCGCCACCCACACCCCGGGACCCAACTTCGCGCTCGAATACTGCCTGCGCGAGGACAAGCTGCCCGCCGCGGAGCTGGCCGGCGTGGACCTGAGCAGCCTCGAATGCATCGTGGTGGGCGCAGAACCGCTGCGCGCCAACACCTTCGCACGCTTCCGGCAGCGGTTCGCCGAGTACGGCCTGCGGCCCGAGGCGCTGACGGGCGCCTACGGCATGGCCGAATCAACCCTGATCGTGTCGATCCGCGGGCGCCAGACCATCGCGGTCAACAAGCGCGGGCTGGAGCGCAACGTCGCGCGCGTCGAAAAGGCGTTGCCGGAGAACAGCAACCAGGTCGCGTTGGTCAGCTGCGGCAAGCCCATCAAGGAGACGCTGGTTCGCATCGTCGATCCCGAATCGCGCCAGGCGCTGCCCGACGGGCGGGTCGGCGAGGTCTGGTTGGCCGGGCCCTCCAAGGGCGCCGGCTACTGGAACCGTCCGGAGCTCACCGCCGAGATGTTCGGCGCCCGCATCGCCGGCGATGACGAACGCACCTTCCTGCGCACCGGCGATCTCGGTTTCCTCTACGAGGGTGAGCTTTTCGTCTGCGGCCGCAGCAAGGACCTGATCATCGTCCGCGGCGTCAACTGCTACCCCTCCGACATCGAAGCCGTCGTCGAGCGCACGGCCGCGCACGTCCGGAGCGGCTGCGTCGCCGCCTTCGCGGTCGAGCACGACGAGTCCGAAGCGCTGATCGTCGTCGCCGAGGTGCGCGACGAGCACAACCTTCCGGACGCCAAGTCCGTGGCCCGCGCGATCCGCCGGCACTGCCACATCGATCCGCACGCGATCGTCTTCGCGCCGCCGCGCAGCATCCCCAAGACCACGTCGGGCAAGATCCGGCGTGCTTCGACGCGCCAGCTGTGGCTGGACGACGAGCTGCCCGCCTTCGCCACCTGGGTCAACCAATCCGCCAACCGGACGCACGGCGAACTGGGTGCCGGCGCCGGTCCGCTGGAACGCTTCCGCAACCTCATCGAGAGTTACGACCTCACCGGAGACGAGGACTGCTCGTTCGCCGATCTCGGCATCGACTCGCTGGCGCTGGCCGAGCTCCGCACGGACCTGCAGGCCCTGCTGGAGGAGAACGGCGCGGGGGAGCTCGCCGAAGAGGTCAACACCCGGCTGCTCCAGCGGTTGACGGTGTCCGAATTCTTCGGCCTGATAAGGCAATTCGGCGAGGGCTCCGGCCAGCCGCTCGAGGCCCTGCGCGGGGCGCTGGACAAGATTGCCGCCGAGTACGAGGCCCACGAGGCCGCCCAGATGCGGGCCGACGCGGCGCTGCCGCTGCCGGAGTTGGCGCCGGCGCGGCCGGGCGAGCCCACCGACCTGTTGCTGACGGGCGCGACCGGATTCCTGGGGCCGTTCCTGGTGAGCAGCCTGCTGTCGCGGACCTCCTACACCGTGCACGCATTGGTGCGCGCCACCGACCCCGCGCACGGCCTGGACCGCATCGTCGCGTCGCTGCGGCGCGCCCAGCTGTGGACCCCGGCGCTGGAAGCCGATGTCCGCGCCCGGGTGCGCGTCGTCTGCGGCGACCTCGCCCAGCCCGCGCTGGGCATCGGCGAGGCGGCCTTCCAGCAACTGGCGAAGGACGTCGATGTCGTCGTGCACAACGGCGCGCTGGTCAACTACGTGCGCACCTACGACGCGCTGCGGCCAGCCAACGTGGAGGGCACCCGTGAACTGTTGCGGCTGGCGATGATCAACCACCGCAAGGCTTTCCACCTCGTCTCCAGCACGTTCATCTACGGCTGGAGCACCGAACCGGTGGTCGGGGAGTGGGACGCCAACGAGAAGATGGCCGGCCTGGACTTCGGCTACTCGCAGACCAAGTGGGTCGGCGAGCAGCTGGCGCTGGCCGCGCAGCGCAAGGGACTCGACGTCCGCATCTACCGACCCTCGCTGATCTCGCCCACCCGGGCGGGCTTCGGCAGCCAGGACGACATCCTGGTGCGCCTGACGGCGTTCATGATCGAGCACGGGGTCGCCGTCAACGCGCTCAACCAGATCAGCCTGCTGCCGGCGGACTTGATCGCGGATCACATCGTCACGCTGATGGGCCTGCCGGACGAGTCGGGCAGCGTCTTCAACATGACCGCGGACGACTACTACAACCTCACCGACGTCACCCGCATCCTGTCCGAACGCTACGGGTATCGCTTTGAGTACCACGACATCCCGTCGTTCACCGAGCAGCTGAACCGCCGCTGCACGCCGAACGACCAGATGTATCCGCTGGTCGATTTCCTCACCCGGTCGGCGGACAAGATCGCGGCCATGCGCGACAAGCGCTACGACAATACCCAGTACCGTCATCGGCGGGGCCTGACCAAGGTCCGGCTGCGCGAGCCGGCCCTGACCGAGACGGTCGATCATCTGGTCCGGTTCTTGCGCAGCGAGCGTCTGATCACTGAGGTAGAGGACGACGCGCAACGCAGCGCCTAGCCGCACGACTTGGGGCAGGACGGAAAGGGGTGGCGACGATGTTCACCGTCGATGACAAGGCAACGGGCCCGCATGACGCCTCGCTCGACCACGAGCGGATCGTCCTGCAGGCGCGTGACGTCGACTTCGACTGGTCGACGCTGCCGTTCTACTACGTGCCCAACGAACCGTTCACCACCCACTTCTGCAATGTGCTGCATTTGTTGCTGCCCGCGGGCGAGGAATTCATCGTCGACGCCTTCAAGGACACCTTGCCGCTGATCAAAGACGATCAATTGCGTCGCGATGTGCAGGGTTTCATCAGCCAGGAGGCCATGCACTCCCAGGCGCACGCGGGGGTGCTCGGACACTTCGCGGCCAGAGGCATCGACGTGACGCCGTTCACCGGCCAAATGCGTTGGCTGTTCACCCAACTCATCGGTGACCGGCCGCGGTGGAGCAGCCGCCGCCGGCAGAGCTGGTTGCTCGAGCGGGTGTCGATGGTCGCCGCCCTCGAGCACTACACCGCGATCCTCGGCGAATGGATTCTCGACACCCCACAACACGACGCCATGGGCACCGACCCGGTGATGCTCGACCTGTTGCGCTGGCACGGCGCCGAGGAAGTCGAGCACAAGGCGGTCGCGTTCGACACCATGAAGCACCTGCGCGGCGGGTACTGGCGGCAGGTGCGCACGCAGCTGCTGATCACGCCGGCGCTGCTGTGGTTGTTCGTCCGCGGTGTGCGGTTCATGTACTCGGTCGATCCCTACCTGCCGCCCGGTACCAAGCCGCGCTGGCGCGACTACTTTCGCGCGGCGCGCCGCGGGTTGGTGCCCGGGCCGTTCCAGTTCCTCCGGGTCATCGGCGCCTACTACACACCGAGTTTTCATCCGTCACAGCTCGGTGGGGTCGGGCGCGCCGTCGACTACCTGGCCCGGTCGCCCGCGGCCAGGGCCTCGCACTGAAACCGGCGCTGACGATGACGACCGAAGTGGCCCTAACCACGGTCGCCGCCTCCGACGGCGTGCGACTGGCCGTGCACGCCTACACCGACATCGACCCGGGCCGTCCGACCGTCCTGGCCATCCACGGCTACCCGGATAACCACCACGTGTGGGACGGGGTCGCCGAGACCTTGGGCCGCCGCTTCAATGTCGTGGCCTACGATGTGCGCGGCGCCGGGGATTCGTCGAAGCCGGCCAGGCGGGCGGGATACCGCTTCGGCCAGCTGGTTTCGGACATCGACGCGGTGATCGACAGCCTCGGGGTCGACCAGGTTCATTTGTTGGCCCACGACTGGGGCTCGATTCAGGCTTGGGCGGCGGTCACCGACGACGCGGTGATGAACAAGGTTGCCTCGTTCACGTCGATCTCGGGCCCGCACCTGAACTACGCGGGCAGGTTCCTGCGGTCCCCGCGGTCGCCGCGCGGCGTCTTCGACGTCCTCAAGCAGGCCTTGGCCTCGAGCTACATCTGGTTCTTTCTGTGCCCCGGCGTGCCCGAGCTGGCGATCTGGTCGCGGGCGACCGTGGCGGTCTTTGCCGTGGTGGAACTCATCGGGCGGCCGCGGGGCGCCGGGCATCGGCGCGCCGCGACCAGCCGCTCCATCCGCGACTATCTCAACGGGCTCAACCTGTACCGCGCCAACATGCCCAAGCCGATGCTCGCGCCCGGAAAGCGGTTGCCGCAGACCACCGTTGCGGTGCAGGTGCTCGTCGCGCGCCAGGATTACTTCGTATCGCCCGCCCTGCAACGGTTTACCGGTTCCATCCCGGAGGGCGGCAGGGTCGTCCCGATCGAGGGCGGCCACTGGGTGGTCAGCGCATACCCCGAGGTCATCGCCCGGCTCACCGGCGAGTGGGTTGACCTGATCGCCCAGTCCGCGGACCGTCGCGGCATCGGCCAGGCGTGAGGTTGATTGTGGCACAGAGCATCTGGGACAGCATTCCGGCCGACCTCTACGGCCGCCGCAAGCGTGATCGCATGTACACGGCGTTGTACGGGGTCGGTGCGCTGTTCGGCGGCCTGGCATCGGCGTCGCGGTGGACGTCCTCGCGCGTGCAGCCCGTGCAGCGCACCACCACCGCGGTGGTGATCAACCGCGAGCTTCTGGCCCCCGACGTCGTCGCCCTGACGGTGGCCGACCCGGCCGGTGGGTTGTTGCCGTCCTGGACGCCCGGCGCGCACATCGACGTTCGGCTGCCATCGGGACGCCGCCGGCAGTACTCACTGTGTGGTTCGCCCGGCCGACGCACCGACTATCGCATCGCGGTGCGCCGCATCGCCGACGGCGGCGGCGGCTCGATCGAGATGCACGACACCTTCAAGGTGGGGGACAGGTTCGAGTTCGAGGGTCCCCGCAACGCGTTTTATCTCGTCACCGACGAGCGCGAGGTGCTGTTCGTGATCGGCGGCATCGGGGTGACACCGATTTTGCCCATGATCCAGACGGCCCAGCAGCGCGGAATCAATTGGCGCGCCGTGTATGCCGGGCGCACCCGCGATTACATGCCGCTGCTGGACGAGGTGCTGGCCGTGGCGCCGGACCGGGTGACGGTGTGGGCCGACGACGAGCGGGGCCGGATCCCCACCGCGTCGGACTTGCTCGCCGGCGCCGGGCCGGCGACGGCCGTCTACGTGTGTGGCCCCACCGCCATGCTGGAGTCGGTGCGCACCGCCCGCAACGAACACGCGAACGCGCCGCTGCACTACGAACGTTTCGGCCCGCCGCCGGTGGTCGACGGGGTGCCCTTCGAGCTGGAACTGGCCCGCTCGCAGCGGGTGCTTCAGGTGCCGGCGAACCGGTCGGCGCTGGACGTGATGCTCGACCGCGATTCGACCACCGCGTACTCCTGCCAGCAGGGATTCTGCGGCACCTGCAAGGTCAAAGTGCTTGACGGGCAAGTCGATCGGCGCGGCCGCACCGCGGAAGGTGACGACGAGATGCTGGTCTGCGTCTCCCGCGCGAAATCCGGGCGCGTGAAAATAGACGCGTGATCGATGCGTGAAGTCAGCGCCGGGTGCCCGTCAGCACGCGTGCGGGCAGCCACGGGGCGCCATACCAATAGTTGATGCCAAGACCGCGGCAGTTGAGGTTGGTCGTCGCGTCAGCGAGGACCCTGGCGTAGTCGGTGACGTGCATGATGTCGACCAGGACAAGCCTGCCGCCGGGTTTGAGGACCCTGGCCATCTCAGCCACCGCGCGGCGGCGGTCAGCGGAGTTGGAGATGTTGTGCACCGCAAGCGCCGAGGTGACGACGTCGAAGGAGCCGTCGGGAAAGGGCAATTCGGTCATGTCGGCGGTGTGCAGCCGGATCCGATCCGCCACACCGCAAGCGCGGGCGTTTTCCCGCGTACGCGCGGGATCGTTGCCGGACTGGTCCCTGCTGCGCCATAGGTCGACACCCTCGGCTCGCCCGCGGGGGAGCCGCTTGGCGACGGCGATCAGCACCGCACCGCTGCCGCAGCCGACATCGAGTAGGCGCTCATCGCCATTCAATGCCAGCCGGTCCAGTTCCCGGCGCCACACGACGTGTTTTCCGCGCAACGTGGTGTGCAGATACAGCGCCGCCTGAGCGAACAACGCCGTGGCGGGAGCACGCCACCAGCGACCGCGAGAGCGCGCCACGGCCAGCAGTGCTACGCCGCCCAGCGCGAATCCCGCCGGCCAATAGGGCGCCTCGATCCCGTATCTGGTGGTGAACGGTACGTCCATCCCGCCATCTGCCTTCCCGCGTCGACCCGTTCGGTTCTTCGCTTACCGTGTTCCGTGTCTTGCCGAGGTTTCCTGTTGCAGTCGGGTGAGCAGGGCGTCAGCGAACGCGTCGCAATGAGTCACGAAACCCACGTGTCCGCCCGGCATTTCGACCACATCGCGGTCGAGCAGGCGGCCCAATCGACGGCTCACCTCGTGATTGGGATAGCCTCGGCATTCCCGCCCCACCGCGGGGACGATGCGATCGGCCCAGGGGCGCAGGGCTTCGGCGTGCACCGACACCGAGGTGTACTCGCGAAGCTCACGCTCGAACCAGTAGACCGCGTTCGCCACCGCGTGCGGGGAGTTTGGATTTTTGGACCGCTGCATGACCGCGTGGTCTACCGCCGGAAACGTACGTTCGCGGAACAGTTTCAACGCCGGGTCCGTTCCCGCGCGCCGGTATACGTCATAGACGTAGGCGAAGAACTCGATCCATTGCCGGCCTTGCGGATGCAAGCACATGGCGGCCGGCTCGAACAACACGGCGGTATCGATCACGTCGGCGTGCTCGAGCAGGAGACGCAGCGCCACAACGGCTCCAGAACTGGTACCGAAGACGGTGGCCTCTCCGCCGCCCGCCACGTGCTCGATGAGGCGCCGCGCGTCCGTGGCGTCGGTGGACAATCGCCGTGAGTAATCTTGTGGGCCGGCAAGGCGACTGCGGCTAAAGCCCCGCCGGTCGTATGTCGCTACCCGATAGTGTGCGGACAATCTGTCGGCGAGCGACTCAAAGACGCCCGCATCGCCGTTGGCGCCGGGAATCAGCAACATCGGGGGGCCGTCGCCGCGGGTCTCGTAATACAGCTGGGCCCCTTCGACTTCCAGCACGCTCATCGCGGCGCCTTGCCGCGGTAGCCGCCCGATCTGTCGTCGGCAGAAAACGGCTGAGCTCGCAGTAGCGCCGCATGTCTGAACGTGATCTCGGTTCCTTCGGCGAGAAACCGCGCAATGGCGTTGAGCTGGTGCTCATCGAACTCCGACAACAGGGTCGCGAGATCGCCACGAAACGGCTCAAACACGTCGTGTACCTGTTGAAACCGCGCCTCGACCGGACGCAGGAGTTGTTTGCGTCCGTCTTGCGGGTGCGGATCGCGGTGGAGGTAACCGGCCTTCTCCAGGCGCGCCACCACACCGGTGATCGCACCGGTGGTCAACCCGGTGGCCGCGGCGAGTTCGCTGCCCGTCATCGCGGATCGCTCACGCAGCAGATCAAGACACTTCGTGTCCGTGGGGCCAAGCCCTAACTTCTCGGCGACCGCGTGGTGGAAAAGCACTGCGGCCGTGCTGTATCGACGCGCGAGCGAGCCGAGCAGCAAGTCGACGAGACGGGCTCGCTTTGTCTTGACCGCCGTGGGCACTTGAGACCCCTTCCGACGCACCGGTAAAAGTCGCTTAGATACTAAGCGAATTATTGAGCCATATGCAAGGCGTCGTGTTGCTGGTTCGCGGGCGTGACAGAGGCGCGTTCGTTGATCAGTTCAGCGCCGCTACGTCATGCTTAGGCGATGCCGAAGAAATCGCTACCCGCGCCGGCGCGGCCGGAGACGGGCTCGGGGGAGCCGGTGCTGGGAACCTGGCGGGCCGCCGCGCTGAGCATGGCCGTGATCGCGTCCGCGGCGTGGTACGGGCTGGGCGCCTGGTGGGCGCGGCGGTGATGATTCCGGTGATCTACGCGCTGGCGCGGCTGCGCGGCCACGCGCCGCACGCGCGCAGCACCGCCGAGCTGATCGGCGCCGCCCTGGGCCGCCAAGCGGGGACGGCCGCGGGCATCGTTCAGTTGCTTGCCTACCTGGTGTTGGCCGCGGAGTTCGCGGCCACGCTCGGATTGCAACTGCTGCAGCTGCTTTGGCCCGATCAAGACCCCGTCAAGATCGTGTCGTGGCTGCCGGTCGGCGCCGCAGTCGTGGCGGTGGTGGTCGGTGCCGCCGCCTGTTGGGCGTCGACGCGCGTCGTGGCGACGCTGGCGATGCCGCTCGTGCTCGCCGGCCTGCTCCTGTACGGCTGCCTCGCGGTGTCGGTGACCGCCCTCGTCGCGTTGAGCACCGACCCCGTCGTCGTCGGGACGGCCGCAACACCGCGCCCGCTGTCCGGCCAGCTCGTCGGCTTCGGCCTGGGAATGGTGGGCGTCGAACTGCTCACCGTCCGCATCCCGCGCGTCGCCAGGCCGGGACGATCCATGTCGCTGGCCGTCGTGCTGGTGGCCGCGGTGGCGGTGGTGTTGTGGGTGGGCGATCACCAGGGCGTGATAGGCCCGTGGCGATGGAGCGCCAAGATGCTGGCCGAGGCGGTGCCCGAGTTCTATGCCGACGAGGGCCGGTGGTGGCTCGCAGTGGCCGGCCTCGCGTTGGCGGTGGCCGCCGCGTTGGTTTCCGCCTGGGCCGCGGTGCGCGCCGCCGCGGGCCTGGCGGTCATGCGCGGGGCGCCGGCCGGCGCGGGCCTGCGGCTGGCGGTCGTCGCCCTCGTCGCGTTGGTTGGCGCCGTCGTCTCGGCGCACGGCGCGCGCTGGATCGGCCTGGCGATCCTGGGCGCAGCACCCCTGCTGTTGATGGCACTGTATGTGTTTGTCACAGAGGCTAATTCGCGACTACCCGGGGACAGCGTGGTGGCCTGGTGGGTTCGGCTGGTGATGCCCGCCCTGGGCGTGGTGGCCGTGGTCAAACCGCTCGCCGACTCCGGGTTCGCCTCGGTGGAGGTGGCGACGGTGATCGCCGCCGCGATCGGGGTGGCTGCCGCGGGCGCCGCTGCGGTGCTGCTGGCGCGGCCGGGCGATCGCACCGCCGAATCTGAGTAGTCTTACGGATCCTCGCGGGTGGTGTGCTGCCGCAGTCTGATTGGCATGACCATCCCCAACAGCACGTCGAAAACCACCGCCGCCTTCTTCGTCCAGGCCGCCGTCGCGTTCGCGATCAGCTTCCTCGCCGCGCTCGGCGGGATCTACTTCCTGCCGCTTGACCCGTGGCCGCGATTGTTCCTCGGTGTCACCTTCCTGTTCCTGGTGTCGAGCGCGTTCACCCTGGCCAAAGTGATCCGCGACCAACAGGAGGCCGCGACCGTCCGGGTGCGACTCGATGAGGCCCGCATCGAAAAGCTGCTGGCCGACTACGACCCGCTCAACTCCGCGGGCTGAGTAGAACTACTCAGCGCCTACGCGTAGAAGTGCGCACGCCCGCGCCCGCGCCACCGGTGATGCTTTTCTCATCGCACGATTCCTGCTCCACCACAACGCTTCGGCGTTCACACCACAGAAGGGCAGTTCCGCTCCCATGACCACTCTTGTCAGGTTTCCCGACGTCGCCGAGGTGGCCGCGAGTACGCCGGCCGATCGTGATCGCGTCCTGGACGTCATCCGCATCACGTCGCTGGTCGGCGTGGTGCTCGGCCATACCGTGATGGCGGCCAGCATCATCCGCAACAACGTCCTGATCTGGGACAACCTGCTCACCACCTCGGCGCTGTTTCAGGCGATGACGTGGCTGCTGCAGATCATGCCGCTGTTCTTCTTCGCCGGCGCCGCGGCGTGCGTGTCCTCCTGGGCGCCGGGCACCAATTGGGGCGACTGGCTGATGAGGCGCTGCACCAGGCTCTTCCGGCCGGTGTTCTACTATCTGGCGTTCTGGGCAGTGACGCTGACCGTGCTGTATCGGGCGCTGCCGCAACACGTCTACGAGCCGATCGCCGGTGTCAGCACGCAGCTGCTGTGGTTTTTGGGGGCCTACGTTCTGGTGCTGGCCGCCATGCCGGTGCTGTACCGCATCACCACGGCCGGGCGCCTGGCCGCCGGGGTGGCGGCGGTCTTCGGGACGATCGCGCTGATCGACGTGATCCGCCTGCAGTGGCCGGCGCTGATGCCGCTGGGTTATCTGAACCTGGCCGTCTGGCTGATTCCCGCGATGTTCGGTGTGGCTTACCGGCGCCGCTTGCTCGGTGGCCGCGCCGCGCTGACCGTCGCCGCCGTCTTCCTCGCCGTCGATGTCGCGCTGGTGCACTGGGGGCCGTATCAGATCAGCATGGTCGGCACCGGCGATCACCACCTGTCCAACACCAGCCCGCCGTCACTGCTGCTGGCCGGCCACGCAATCATCCTGAGCGCGTTGGCCATCGCGGCCGCACCGGCGATCGCGCGTTGGGCGCAGCGGCCGCGAGTGTGGTGGTGGACCGCCATCGGCAACTCGGGCGCGATGACCCTGTACCTGTGGCACATGCCGGTGCTGCTGGGTGTGCACCTGATCTTCGATTACCTTGGCTGCCCACGCTTTCCGGGCGCGCAGGATTTCCTCGCCATCAGCCTCGCGCAGGTGCTCATCGTGGTCGTCACGGTGGCGGTGCTGTTCGTTGCGCTGCGGCCGCTGGAGAACAACCCGCTGTCCGGCTGGGACGGCGCGCCCGCGGTGACGTCACGGGGCCGGGGCGTGGCCGTCGGTGCCCTGCTGTGCGCGGCCGGCGTGGCGCTGCTCGCGGCGATCAGGTGGGGCCTCAAAGACGACGGGCTGGTGTGCATGGCCGTGGTGGTGACCGCACTGGTGAGCGCGCGAATCATGGCCCAGCACAAGGGCGCGGTACCGGTCGGCAGAGGCCACGCCGCGACGCGGTAGCCCAGAGGCGTCGGCCCGCGGGGCAAGTGCGGTTATCCGCCCGCCCCGCGGGTCACGGCTCTTCGTCCAGGCCGTGCTCAATGGCGTAGCGCGCCAGTTCCACCCGATTGGCGACCTGGAGCTTGCGGAAGGTCGCCTGCACATGGTTTTCCACCGTGCGGTGGCTCAACGACAGCCTCTCGGCGATCTGCTTGGCGGACAGTCCTTTTGCCACGTAGCGCAGCACCTCCGTTTCTCGTTCGGTGAGGCTGGGGCGGGCGGGCCCGTCGTCCTTGCTCTGCGCGATGCGCCGGTATTCGCCCAGCACCAGCCCGGCCAGGCTGGGGGTGAACACTGCGCGGCCGGCAGCGGTGGCCGTCACCGCCTGTGCCAGTTCGGCTTTCGAGGCGCTCTTGACCAGGTATCCCGTCGCACCGGCTTTGACCGCCTCCAGCACGTCATCGCGCTCGTCGGATGCCGACAGCACCAGCACCCGCGTCGACGGTGACACCGCGAGCACCGCGGCGGTCGCCTGCGCACCGTCGCCATCGGTCAGCTGCATGTCCATCACCACCACGTCGGGCTTGACCACGGCGGCCCGCCGCCCCGCGGCGGCCACGCCGTCGGCCGTGGCGACCACCGCGAAGCCCTCCTCGGCCAGGTCGCGGGCGACCGCGTCACGCCAGATCGGGTGGTCGTCGACGACCATCACGCTCGTCGGCGTCTCGTCATCCGCCATGGCGTTCCTTCCGGCGTGGCACGCACAACTCCCACTCGGTGCCCTCCCCTGGGGCGCTGTGCAATTCGGCGCTGCCGCCCAGCGCCGTCAGGCGTCCCACGATCGATTGGGCGATGCCCAGCCGTCCCTGACGAGACGCCTCCTCGAGTCGGCCGGCGGCAATCCCCACCCCGTCGTCGCGGACACTGACCACGACCGAATCGCCGAGGTCCTCCACCAGCACGTACGCGTGCGCCTCCGGACCGGCATGGGCGATGACGTTGTCCAGCGCGTTGCCCACCGCGGCGTCGAGTTCCGTTGCCGCCCAACGCCCCAGCGGCACCGGGGTGCCGGGCAGGCTGAACGACACGCGATCGGATTCCCGGCACCGCAGCAGTGAGCGCAGGTCGAGCGTCACCCCGTCGGCATCCGCCTCGATGTCCGTGCCCGCCAGCCAGCGCCGCAACGCGCGCTCCTGCTCGCTGGCCAGGTCGGCGAGTTCTGCTGTGGCGCCGCCGATCTCATGGCCCTTCTTGGCGACCAGCGCCAGCACCTGGATCGCTCCGTCGTGGACCTGCCGGGACAATCGGTCGCGTTCGGCCACCGCGGCGCTCAGTTGGGCCGCTCGTTGCAGCTCGGCGTGGGCGCGCCGCGCGGTCTGCGCGGCCATCCCGATCGCCATGCCGATCGCCAGTTCGATGATGACGGTGGCGTTGTGCCCGAGGTTGAGCGCGAGGTAATCCTTGACGGCGAAATTGGTGGCCATCACCGCCAGGCCCGTCAGCATTCCGCCGGCGGGGCCGAACTGGATGGCGGCGGAGATCGTGGGGTTACTCGCCCACAACGTCGTCGGCCAGGTCTGGTTCTCGGCCGCCCAGTGCGGGCTCGCGACGAGACTGTTCGACCACATCAGCAGGACGACGACCACGAGCTCGGCCAGCACCCACGCCGGCCGGCGCCCGAAGCCGCGCAGGTAGGCGACCGCGCAGGCCGCGCTCCAGCCGATCAGCGCGCCGAAGAGCACCCAGCCCAGCACCGGCCGCATTAGATCCGGATTGATCGCGATTTGAAAGCCGGTGGCGTAGATGCAGCTCAGCAGCCGGAACACCTGGGCCGCGCGCCACAGCGGCGTGGTGGGATCGGGGCCGTGGTTCGCCATCGTCGTCAGCATAAGGGCGAAGGGCCCCGCGGCGGGGCGGCCACGGAGATTGGCCGAAAGTCCCTCGAGTTAGAGCCGTCCTGCCCTCGTGCTGTCGACAACAACGCGTGATGGTGGATACCGGCAAGGCGCTAGGAGAGAAGGGGGACCATGGCATGAACGACCGCTTTCCGGACGCCGGGACGATCCGAACCGCCCTGACGCTGGCCTCACGCGCCCCGTCGGTGCACAACACCCAACCGTGGCGGTGGCGCGTCGACGCGACCAGCCTGCAGCTGCACGCCGACGCCGGCCGCCAGCTGCCCAACACCGACCCCGATGGCCGCGACTTGGTTCTGAGTTGCGGCACGGCGCTGCACCACTGCGTTGCGGCGTTCGCCGCGGTGGGGTGGCGGTCCAAGGTGATGCGGCTGCCGAACGTTGCCGACCCGAATCACCTTGCCACGCTGCAGCTTTCGCCGTACCCCGCCGATTCCGTCGACATCGCACTGGCCGCGGCGATACCGCGGCGGCGCACCGATCGGCGTTATTACAGCTCCTGGCCGGTGCCCATGGGCGACATCGCGCTGATGGCGGCGCGGGCCGCGCGCACCGGCGTCACGCTGTGTCAGGTGGAAGACATCGAGGCGCTGCACGGCATCGTCGCGCAATCGGTCCGCGATCACCTGACCCAGGACTATCTCGTCGAGCTGACGGCATGGAGTGGGCGCTACTTCTCGGTCGCCGGGGTGCCCGCGCGCAATGCGCCGATATCGGACCCGCAGGCCAAGATCCCGAGCCGGCTGTTCGCGGGCGCGGCGCTGCCGATGGCACCGGACTCGTCCCCGGCCGACGACAACGCGGTGGTGCTTGCGCTGGGCACCCGCCACGACGACCGGTTGGCCCAGCTGCGCGCCGGTGAGGCCACCAGCGCGGTGCTGCTCACCGCGACGTCAACCGGCCTGGCCAGTTGCCCGGTCACCGAACCGCTGGAGACGGCCGGCACCCGCGAGGCCGTACGCCGCGACATCTTCGGCGACAGCAACTACCCGCAGATGCTGCTCCGGGTGGGTTGGGCGCCGATCAACGCCGATCCGCTGCCGGCGACGCCGCGACGTGACCTCGACGACTTCGTCGAGTGGGCGAGTGACCGCGGGCGCTAAACGTCACTCGGTGGTGATCCGAACTGGAACCTGCGGCCGGTGACACTTTCCGGCACGATGCGCACATAGTGCGTCTTCTCCGGCCTGGTCCACGGCAGCACCTGCGCGCGCTCGGCCTCCTCGAGTTCCTCGGGAGTGTGCAGCGAGCGCGCCTTGCCCCTGACGATCACGCTCCACGCCTCGGCGACGTTGTGGTCGTCGACTTCGAAGAGCACCCGATTGTTGATCGCGGAGCTGACCAGCTTGGTGCCCCCCGCGGTGCGGAACAGCACGGTTCGGCGCTGGGGCGGCTGGTCACCTACGCCGACGGCCAGCCCGATATCTTCCCGGTCAACTACGTCGTCCAGCGCCGA
>NZ_LZLL01000612.1:0-7409 GCF_001669335.1 Mycobacterium sp. 1245852.3
GCTGGCTCGCATGCTGGCGAAGACGCTCGAGTCGGCCGGCCGCACGGTGCGATTCGCGCTGGGCACGCAAACGGGGTGCGCTCTGCCGCTGGGCGCCTTTTCTCGCGTGGTGAGTCTCGGAGTGGGACATGAACCGGCGATCATGCTGGCCGCTGCGCACAACACCTTGGGCCAGGACAAGAACTTGGTGGTGGTGGTCGACGACGCGCAGCTGCTCGATCCGTTGTCGGCCACCCTGGTCAATCAGCTGGCGGCCGGCCGCAGTGCGCGGTTGATCGTGACGATCCGGTCCGGCGAACCGGTCTCGGATGCGGTGACCGCGTTGCTGAAAGAACGCATCTTGCTGACCGTGCACATCGATCCGTTCACCCGCGAGCAGACCGCCCTATTGGCGGGCGCGGTGTTGGGGGGTCCGGTCGAGCCCGGACTGGTCGACGAGTTGTTCGAACGCAGCTCGGGAAATCTACTGCTGCTGCGTGGTTTTCTGGCCGCCGGGCGGGAGAGCGGTGCGCTGGTTCACACCGAGGAGGGTTGGCAACTCCGGGGCCCGTTGCGCGCCGACCGGGAGCTGCACGACGCGTTGGAGTTTCGACTGCAATCGCTGAGTCCGGCGGAGCTGGAGGTGGTGGAGATTCTGGCCACCGCCGAGTTGCTGGAGTTGGAGATCCTGCGCGAAATCTGCGATGCCGACGCGATGGCGAACCTGGAGCGCCGTGGTCTGATCCAGTTGGTCGCCGACGGATCCCACACCCTGGCGCAACTGAATCACCCCATGCTCGGTGAAGCTGCGATCCGGCGCGCCGGGATGGTGCGCTCGCGGCAAATCAACGGTCTACTGGCCAAAACTCTTCGAAGGCACCTGCGGACAACGGGACGGCGCTCGCAATTGCCCGACCTACGGGGCCGGATCCAGTTGGCCAGGTTCATGATGCGCAGCGACCTCGAGCCCGACCTGGATGTGGCCGTCAAGGCGGCCGCCGACGCGCTGGCGATGTCGAATGTGCCGCTGGGCGAGGAGCTGGCGAGGTTCGCGGTCGATCGTGGTGGTGGCCTGCCGGCCGCGTTGGTGCTTGCCGAGGCGGTGAGTTGGCAAGGGCGCGGCGAGGAAGCCGAAGCCATCCTGCTCGACGTCGACATCGATGGTGACGAGTGGATGATCGCGCGGTGGGCGTGTCTGCGGGCCGCCAACTTGGCATGGGGGTGCGGTGACGCGGAAACAGCGCGGCGCGTACTGAGCGATGTGAAACAGCGCGTTGCGTCCGAGGGGGGCATC
Organism: Mycobacterium sp. 1245852.3; assembly: GCF_001669335.1. Taxonomy (NCBI): domain Bacteria; kingdom Bacillati; phylum Actinomycetota; class Actinomycetes; order Mycobacteriales; family Mycobacteriaceae; genus Mycobacterium; species Mycobacterium sp. 1245852.3. Next base: position 1,274 of record NZ_LZLL01000612.1, read on the forward strand.
CATCTGATCAACGCCTTGGAGGTTTCCATCGGGTTCTTCTGCGGTGACGTTGCGACGACGCTCGAACTGGGGCCGGGACTGTGCGAGTCCGATGTCATACCGATGGCGACCGTGTGGGCGGCCATCGCGACATGTGGCGCCTTGATGGCCGTCGGACGATTCTCTGAAGTCGGCCGAATAGCCGAGGCGGGCCTACGGGCGGCGGCGCTCTGCAAGGCGGGATCACAACGGTTCGCCATCGGGGTGGCCGAGGTCATGGTCGCGACCGCCTCCGGCGACTATCCCGCGGCCGAGCGGATCTACAAGCGCTATGCCGCGATGGCGATCGGCATCCCGGCGGCCGAGGCCATGGTCGACGCCATGTTGGGGCTCCTACAGGTCACCCGCGGTGAGCTGCCGACAGCCTGCGCCACCCTCGACCGCTCGATCTCCGAACTGTCCCAAGGTTTTCCGTCGCCCTGGTTGCTGGTGGTGGCCGCCCTGCACGCGCAGGCGGAAGGGGCGCGCGGCGAGAGCGCGGCGGCCACAGCGGCGTTACGGCGTGCGGAGAAGGCCTACGGCCCGCATGTCGCGGTGTTCTTGCCCGAGCTCGAGCTCGCCCGGGCCTGGGAACGGGCGGCCGCCGGCGACCCAGCGGCCGCCCAGACGCACGCGCTGCAAGCAGCCGAAATCGCACGAGAGGCCGGGATGCACGTGGCGGAGATTCGGGCACGCCATGCCGCGGTGCGCTTCGGCGACCGTTCGCAGGCCGCGCGCGTGGCGGAGCTCGTCGAGACGCTGAACACGCCCTCGGCGCGGGCGGTCGCCGACCATGCCCGCGGACTGGCGCAACACGACGGCGATCTGCTCGATGCCGCGGCACACCGGTTCGCTGACCTCGGCGGTTTGGCTTTTGCCGCGGACGCATCGGCTCAGGCCGCCGGCGAGTACGCCCGCGCGGGTGACCGTCGCAGGGAGGTCGAGTCGTCGACGTGGGCGCATGCTTTGGCCAGCCAATGCGGGCTGCGTACCCCCGCCCTCGAGGCCGCGGCGCGTCCCCTGCCGTTCAGCGGCCGTGAGCGTCAGATCGTGCTGCTGGTCGCGGCCGGGCTGTCCAACCGGCAGATCGCCGACCGGCTGGTGATCTCGGTACGAACGGTCGAGGGACACTTGTACCGTCTATTCACCAAACTGGGCATCAACAATCGCGACGAGCTCATCCGCCTCATGAGCCGAGACGCGTCTTGACCGACATGCCATTCGGACGTGCGGATCGGGCCACCGGTAGCCAGCCCCGCGGCTGCTGTGTAGTTCGCTCAGGGCTCCGGCACCGGCCCGCATCGTTCACAATCCGAAAGAGTCTCCCGCGCAAGCCGATAGCGCGGGCGCTGCACGCGGTGGGTTCGGCGCAGGCAATCCATCTTTCCGCTGGCGGGCGACGGTCCGAGCACTCTGTGACCACCGGTCAAGCCGGCCGCGACGGAGCCGTCGCGCACTACCTGCCGGGGTACCACTCGATCTGTGCGCGCGTACCACTTGAGTCGATTGAATCGGTTCGTGTGGGTTGTTCGAGCAAACATAAGCTCGCGCACATGACATCATGCGTGGCGGGCATGGCCGGTTGGACTCCTGTGGTTGTCGATTGCTACAGGATGTCACAAAACCCGCGAAAGTCGTTGCACCGGACGGATGTTGGGGTCCGCGGCGGGGTTGCCGCAACCGTACCGATGCTGCTCACTGCCGCATGGTGCACGCGCGCGGCCCTCATCTCCGCGAGCGCGGGCCTGCAGCCCGGACGCACACCCACTTGTAACTTCCTCCATCGGGCTGGGGCGAGCACGCAACACACCTACGCCGTTTCTAAGAGGTTGAAATCATGTCTCACAGCCACCGGGTGGTCGACCACATCGTCGGGTATCTCGCGTCAATCGGAGTCGACTACATATTCGGCGTCGACGGCGGCAACATCGAAGACCTGTACGACGCCGCATTCTCACACTCGGACGTCGGCGCGGTGTTGGCCAAACACGAATTCTCGGCCGCGGCGATGGCCGACGGATATAGGCGCAGCGGCGGTGGCTTGGGCGTGGTGGCGGCCTCCGGCGTGGGCGCGCTGAACCTTGTCGCCTGCCTCGAGGAATCGTCGACCAGCCGCGTGCCGCTGTTGGCGTTGGTGGGTCAGCCGGCCACCGCGATGGATGGTTGTGGCAGCTTTCAGGACACGAGCGGCCGCAACGGTTCACTGAATGCCGAGGCGCTGTTCTCCGAGGTGTCGGTGTTCTGCCGACGGGTGCGGGCCCCCGCGGACATCGCCTCGGCGCTGCCCGCCGCCGTGGCGGCGGCGCGAGCGGGCGGCCCTGCGGTGTTGTTGCTGCCCAAAGACGTTCAGCAAGCTGACGTGTGCATCCACGGCTTCATGCCCGGCCGCGGAATTGATAGTCCACGGGACATCGGTGATCCGCGTCCGATCGTGGAAATGCTGCGCCGGGTGAGGGGGCCGGTGACAATCATCGCCGGTGAACAGGTGGTCCGTGACGATGCGCGAGCCGAACTGGCGTCGTTGCGGGCGGTGCTCCGCGCCCGGGTGGCGTGCGTGCCTCACGCCAAGGATGCCGCCGGCACACCGGGTTTTGGGTTGTCTTCGGCGCTTGGCGTCACCGGTGTCATGGGCCACCCGGGTGTGGCGAAAGCGGTGGCCGGCAGCGCGTTGTGCCTGGTGGTGGGCACCCGGTTGCCTGTGACAGCGCGCGCAGGTTTGGACGATGCGCTGGCCGCGGTGCCCACCCTCTCAATCGGATCGGTACCGCCATACGTCGCATGCACCCACGTCCACACCGACGATCTGCAGGCATCGCTGCATATGCTGACGAGCGCGCTGACCGGGCGCGAGCGGCCGACCGGAATTCGAGTTCCCGACGCGGTGTCGAGCAGCGAGTTGAATCCGCCGAGCTTCGACGGTCCCGGGGTGCGCTATCGCGACGCGATGAGCATGCTCGACCGCGTGTTGCCCGACGGGGTCGATGTTGTCGTCGACGTCGGCAATAGCGGCGCGGCGGCCGTCCATTATCTGCCGGTTCGCCGCGGGGGCCGGTTCGCCGTCGCCCCCGGCATGGGCTACAGCTTTGGCGCCGGGATCGGAATGGCCTTCGGCCGTAGAAGATTCGGGCCGCGGCACGAGCGCGTTGTGGTGATAGCTGGGGACGGTGCCTTCTTCACACACGGCATGGAGGTGCATACCGCTGTGCAGTACGGGCTACCGGTGACGTTCGTCTTGTTCAACAACAACGCCCACGCCATGTGCGCGATGAGCGAAAAGTTGTTCTACGGGAATCGGCATAGTTACAACACCTTCACAACGAGTCGGCTGGGGGCCGGTCTCGCCGCGATGTTTCCGGACCTTCCATCGGTCGATGTCGATGACGTTGACAGCTTGAGCGCCGCCATGCATTCAGCGCTAGAGGTCGACGGGCCGTCGGTGATCAGCGTCGAATGCGCCGCCGACGAAATTCCGCCTCTCTCGACTTTTCTCGGGTCTTTGACACCGAAATCTGTTGCTTGCCAGAGTGTCCCGACGGAGAACAGAACCGATATCGTCTTCAGCGCGTGACGGCATCACCCGCCGGTATCGGCGCGATGGCAGTTTTCAATGCGTACATCAGCCTAGATAGGAAGCGCTCGACACAGGTCTCAACCCGGCCCCCGGGTGGGGGTGGCTGTATCCGCGCATGTCGGACCCGGCGCACGGCTGTCTAGTCGGCGTCGGGTAATCCTCTGTGGCCATCTAATCGGTACCGGGTGTTTGCTGACAGCCCAGACCCGCAGCCGCGACGGAAAACGCTGTTGCAGAATAAATTCCACGCTGACACGTGCATCTTTGGTGAACATTTGTCTGCCACTACGCAAGCTGCTGCGTTGGCGTGCGCTGACCACTCTATGTGTGTGCAGTTACTACGCTACCCGGCTTGATAAGCCTTACAACATGATTCAAACCCATACGCTCCCGATCATGTGTAGACCGTTGCTCGGTCAAGCCCCCGAGCTCCCGGTCGGGACCAGCAAGTGCGCAATTCGAGAACTTGGAGGACTAGTGAGTATCAATCCGTTCGATGACGACAATGGCAGCTTTCTCGTGCTGATCAATGACGAAGAGCAACACAGCCTGTGGCCGGCATTCGCCGACATTCCGGCCGGCTGGCAGATGGTTTACGGCGAAGCGGATCGCACTGCGTGCCTGGATTACATCGAACAGAACTGGCCCGATATCCGGCCGAAGACTCTACGAACCAGGCTGGCGACAGAGCGCCGGGGTTCTGGCGAGTAAACCGCGAAGGAAATCCGATGACGATTGATGACCGGGCGCTGCAGGTTGGGCGCGAACAACTGACGGAACCTGACGGTGGCCCATTCCCGCTGACGCGCGGACAGCTAGACATTTGGCTTGCGCAGCAAACGGACCACCAAGGTGCGAGGTGGCAGCTGGGCTATCTTCTGCGAATTGAGGGCACGGTCGACCCGTGGCTGCTTGAGCACACGATCCGGCAAGTGGTGCGCGAGGCCGAACCGATCAGAGCTGCCTTCTTCCAGGTGGATGGCCAGGTCTTCCAACAGGCGGTCGATTACCCGGATGTCGAGCTCGCCTGCTATGAGCACATGGGCTCGCAGGACCCGGTCCAGGAAGCCTATCGGCTGGCAGCCTCGATTCAGAGCACGGTGATGCCGCTTGATGGCCCGCTGTTCAAATTTGCGTTATTGCAAACGCGGCCGGATGAGTTTTATCTTTTCGTCTGCTGCCACCACATAGTGGCGGATGGAATCGGCCTTGCCCTTATTTGTCATCGGATCGGAGAGGTCTACAACGCCCTGGCTTCGGGGGCACCGATTCCCCCCGTCTTCTTTGGATCGCTGAGTGATCTGATTGCTTGCGAGGTGGAATACGAAGCGTCCACCGAATACCTCGATGATCAGGCCTATTGGGCCAAGAACCTGCCGGCGGAAAGCGAACCGCGTTATCGGTCGGCGCCCGCAACGGGCGCCCGCGAGCCATCTGAATCGTCTCCACCCGTTGAATTAGACCCGGCCGTAGTCGCCGGGATCCAGGAATTGGCGCAGGCGTTGGGCGTGCGCCGCTCTTCGGTGATCGCTGCGGCGTGCGCGCTGCTGGTGGGTGGTTGCGACGTCGAGAGTTCCGAGGTGGTGTTCGAATTCCCGGTAAGCAGGCGGGTGCGTCCGGAGACGCAGGCGGTGCCCGGCATGATTACCGGGTTCGTCCCACTGGTGTTAAAAGCTTCGCCGGGGTCCTCGGTTGCCAGTTTTTGTGAACATGTCGACACGCGACTGCGAGAAGCGCTGCACCATCAGCGATTCCCGGTGCACCTCATCGAGAACAGGCGTCTCCGCGGCTCTACGCAGCGGTCAAATCGCATAATCCTTAACTTCATTCCGACTACAAACCTGGCGAACATTGCTGGTGCCACGGTTTCGGGAACACTGACCCACACCAATCTCGTCGATCAGCTTGGGCTGGATTTTTTCAGCGACCACGATCGGCTTTTTCTCGGCATGCAGCCCGGCGCCACGACGGGTGGGTTCGGGGGCGCTGGACAATGGCTTTCTGATTGTGACGTCCGCGATTTGATCGATCGGTTGGAGCGGGTGTTGGTGGCGATGACCGCCGACCCGGCACGGCCGCTGTCATCGGTGGATGTGCTCGGCGCGGGTGAGCATGCCCGGCTGGGGGAGATCGGCAATCGGGCCGTGTTGAGCGAGTCGGCAAGTATGCCAGTGTCGATCCCGGCGCTGTTCGCGACTCATGTGGCCAGGATTCCGGATGCGGTGGCGGTGGTGGGTGAGGGCAAGTCGGTCACTTACCGCGAGCTCGATGAGGCTTCGAATCGGCTGGCGCACGTGTTGGCTGGCCGAGGTGCGGGCCCTGGAAAGATTGTGGCACTGCTATTTTCGCGTTCGGCCGAGGCGGTGGCCGCGATCTTGGCGGTGCTCAAGACGGGGGCGGCCTATCTGCCGATCGACCCGGCAGTGCCCGATGAGCGGATCGGATTCGTGCTGGCCGATGCCGCACCGATCGCCGCGGTGACGTCCGGTGGGCTGGCCGAGCGGCTCGACAACCATGACGTGGTCGTCATCGATGTCAACGATCCCG
>NZ_LZLL01000613.1:0-4751 GCF_001669335.1 Mycobacterium sp. 1245852.3
AGGTAACCGGCCGCGGCGAGGGCCGCGTCGTCGATGTTGTCCGGGCTGACGCGCCCGTCGTTGTGAGCGTCGACACCATAGAGCCGCCACGTCTCCGGGATGAACTGCATCGGCCCCATGGCGCGCGTCACACCGTCGTCGTCGGTGACGGCCTCCTCGGTGTCGACGATGCGCAGCGTGCCGCCGCTGCCGTCGAGCCGGACACCCCGAATCGGGGGGCTCACATCGCCGTTCGGGGCCAGGCGCGCGCCGCGGTAGGTGCCGTGGTGGCTCTCGACCTGGCCGATGCCGGCCAGCGTGGTCCACGCGATGTGGCATTTCGGGTTCTCGACTTCGGCGACCCGCGCCGCGTAGGCGTAGGCCTCGAGCGCGATCACCGGGATCTCGAGTGCCGCCGACCGCTGCGCCGCCCAGTCCCGCAACTGATCCGCGGGCCGGCCGCTGGCGTGGGTGTCCACGGCGGGCACCGGATCCCCGGCCGGTGGCGGCACGCCGTCAGGGATGAACAGGCTGAGCTGCCAGGTACAGCTGGAGGCCAGAACGATCGCGGTCGCGCCGATCACGGCGGCCGCGCGCATCCAACGCCTCGGCGACACCATGCTTTCCTGAGCTCCCCTAAACTCGCCTGCCCCAACTTCCGCCACACCATCGTCCCATGCGTCCGGGACCGACCCGGTCGCCTCGGGCCCCGGCACACCGACTCGCCGCCGGTTTCAGCTAACCCTCGGCAAGCCGTTGGCCGCTTCGGCCAGCGCGGTCAGACCGACGCCAACCACGGGGATTCGCACCCTCATCGGCGATGTTACCCAGCCAGGACGGCCAAATCGGGCAAACATTCCGTCGGTCGCTCTCTTTCACGGCCGAAAGCGCGAATTAGTGGGCGACGGCGCCTCGGTAAGGGCGGCGGCGGCCCGGTCAGGCGTCGTCGGCCGCGGCGTCGGCGCCGGACTCCTCGGCGGCCGCGTCGGCCTGGCCGTCGGTCCCCGGCGCCGCATCGTCGACCACCGGTACCGCGGTCGGCCAGTGCTCGCGCCACTCCTGCTCGGAGATCTCACCGAGCGGGGCCACGTCGAACGCTGAAGGAACACCGGCGCCGCGGCGCGCCGCCGCGATCGTCCGCTCGACTCCGCGGACCGTCTCCACGAAGTCCAGAACGGCGGTCCGCAACGCACTTTCGGCATCGACGTCGGCCGACACCGAGACCGAGGTGATCTCGCCGGGGATCAGGTCGGCGGGAAGGCCCGCTTTGCCGGCGCGGGCGATGACCTTCTGGGCCAGTGCCAAAGCGGGCTGCCCGGTGTGCACATCGTCCATCACCGATTTCCGCGGCTTCTCGGCCGCCTTCCGCGCTTCCCACTGGGCCAACTGCTCTTCGAGCGAGATCGATTGCCCGGCAAGGACTCCCGGAACTCGGTTGCCCAGTTTGCGCATCAGGGCCGCGGCGACATCGTCGATGGTGAAGGCGGAGTGCGGCGCATCCTCGGCGATGCGGGCATGAAAGAGCACCTGCAGCAGCACGTCGCCGAGTTCGTCGCGCAACTGCTCGGCGTTGCCGCTGCCGACGGCGTCCAGCAGCTCGTAGGTCTCCTCCAGCAAGAACCTGCGCAGCGAATCGTGGGTCTGCTCGCTTTCCCACGGCCCGGCGGTGCGCAGTTTGTCCATCATCGCCACCGCGTCGACCAGCCGCTCACCGCGGGGCGTCTCCGGCGCCGAGATCAGCCGTGCGCCGGCCGCCAGCCGGGCGGTGACAGCGGGGTGCTCGGGATCCGACGACAGCAGCACCGGGGCGTCCTCACCGGAATGCACCGGGCGCGCCGCGGGCAGCGACCAGGGCACCGCGACGGGCATCTCTTCGGTGTATTGCACCTCGCCGGTCAGGTGCTCGATGGCCTCGACGGGCACCAGCGAGGGGCGGCGGGGGTCGAACAAGACGACGATGGATGTCATCGCGCTCGTCGCTCCTCACTTCTCGCGGGTTCTGAGCTCGTTATATCAACGTCCGTCTGGGGCTTGCCTTGCAGTGCCGTGACCAGGTTGGCCACCATCTGCACCAGCTCGACATCGCGCAGCCGCGGCGCGCCCACCCCGCCGGCGCGCGGAATCGGAACCGACACCGTGGACGTGGTGGCGCGGTAGTTCGCGGCCGGATACATCCGCTTGAGCCGCACCTGCGCCGAATCCGGCAGAGTCATCGGCGACAGCCGCACCGTGGCCGCCGAGGGCGCGGACACCTCGGTGATGCCGGCGCCGCGGCACAGCAGCCGCAGCCGCGCCACCGCGACCAGCCGCAGGGCCGGTTCGGGCAGCGCCCCGTATCGGTCGACGAGTTCCTCCACGACCGCGTCGATCTCGGCGTCGGAGGCCGCGGCGGCCAGCCGTCGGTAGCCCTCCAGCCGCAGCCGGTCGCTGGCGATGTAGTCCGGCGGCAGGTGCGCGTCGACCGGCAGGTCGATCCGCACGTCCTTGGGTTCCTCGGCGGTGGTGACGGTCTGACCGTCGGCGGCGGCCCGGTAGGCCTCCACCGCCTCGCCGACCAGCCGGACGTACAGGTCGAAGCCGACGCCGGCGACGTGCCCGGACTGCTCGACGCCCAGCACGTTGCCGGCCCCGCGGATTTCGAGGTCCTTCATCGCGACGGCCATGCCCGCGCCCAGCTCGTTGTTCTGCGCGATGGTGGCAAGGCGGTCATACGCCGTCTCGGTCAGCGGCGAATGCGGCGGATACAGGAAGTAGGCGTAGCCGCGCTCGCGGCTGCGGCCGACCCGGCCGCGCAGCTGGTGCAGCTGGGACAGGCCGAAGGTGTCGGCGCGCTCGACGATCAGGGTGTTCGCGTTGGAGATGTCCAGGCCGGTCTCCACGATCGTGGTGCACACCAGGATGTCGTATTCGCGGTTCCAGAACCCCTGCACCGTGCGTTCCAGCCGTTCCTCGGGCATCTGCCCGTGCGCGACGACCACCCGCGCCTCGGGCACCAGCTCGCGGATCCGGGCCGCCGCCCGGTCGATCGAGCTGACCCGGTTGTGCACGTAGAAGACCTGCCCGTCGCGCAGCAATTCGCGCCGCAGGGCCGCCGCGACCTGCTTGTCGTCGTGCGGACCCACATAGGTCAGCACCGGATACCGCTCCTCGGGCGGCGTCAGGATGGTCGACATCTCCCGGATGCCGGCCAGGCTCATCTCCAGCGTCCGCGGAATCGGGGTGGCGCTCATGGTCAGCACGTCGACGTGGGTGCGCAGGCTCTTGATGTGCTCCTTGTGCTCGACGCCGAACCGCTGCTCCTCGTCGACGACCACCAGGCCCAGGTCCTTCCAGCGCACCCCGGTCTGCAACAGCCGATGCGTGCCGATCACTATGTCCACCGATCCGTCGGCCAGGCCCTCGACGACGGCCTTGGACTCCGCCGGGTCGGTGAACCGGGACAGGCCCTTGACCGTGACCGGGAACCCGGTCATCCGGTCGGTGAAGGTCTGCAGATGCTGGTCGGCCAGCAGCGTGGTGGGCACCAGCACCGCGACCTGCTTGCCGTCCTGGACCGCCTTGAACGCCGCCCGCACCGCGATCTCGGTCTTGCCGTAACCGACGTCGCCGCAGATCACCCGGTCCATCGGGACCGGCTTTTCCATGTCGGACTTGACCTCGGTGATCGCGGTGAGCTGGTCGACGGTCTCGGTGTAGCCGAACGCGTCTTCCATCTCGGCCTGCCACGGGGTGTCCGGCCCGAACGCGTGACCCGGGCTGGCCTGCCGCTTGGCGTACAGCGACACCAGCTCGCCGGCGATCTCGCGCACCGCGCGCCGCGCCTTGGTCTTGGTGTTGGTCCAGTCGCTGCCGCCCAGCTTGCTCAGCGCCGGCGCCTGCCCACCGACATACCGGGACAGCTGGTCCAGCGAGTCCATCGGCACATACAGCTTGTCGGACCCGCCGCCCCGCTTGCTCGACGCGTATTCGAGCACCAGGTACTCGCGCCGAGCGCCGCCGACGGTGCGCTCGACCATCTCCACGAACCGGCCGATGCCGTGCTGATCATGCACCACCAGATCACCGGCCGTGAGCGCCAACGGATCAACGGTGTTACGCCGCTTGGCCGCCAGGCGTTTGCCCTCGACGGCCGTCACCCGGCTGCCGGTCAGGTCGGACTCGGTGATCACCACCAACGTGGCGCCGGGGATGATGACGCCGTCGTGCAACGGGCCCTTGAGCACACCGACCACGCCGGCCTTGGGGGCGGCGCCCGATTCGAGCATGGCGGCGGGGGTGTCGCACTCGGCCAGCCGTTCCACCACGCGGTGCGCGGTCCCGGTCCCGGGTGCGACGACGACGGCGTAGCCGCCGGTGGAAACGTGCGCACGCAGCATCGCGAAGATGCCGTCGATGTCGTGCTGATGCCCGCGCGCCGACGGCGCCGCCCGGATCTCCAGTTCCACGGCCGACTCGTCGGACAGCTGGCTCAGCGTCCACCACGGATGCCCGGCGCGGCCCGCCGCGGCCCGCACGTCGTCGAGTTCGGCGAATCCCGACCCGCCGAACTGCGCCACGTCGACGGGGGCGTCGGTACCCAACGCGGCCACCGACCACGATGCTTCGAGGAATTCGCTACCGGTCTTGATCAGATCGGCGGCCCGGGTGCGGACCTTCTCGGGGTCGCACACCAAGACCGGTGTGCGCGGGGCCAATTGGTCGGTGAGCAGCACGTGCTCGCCGGGCCGAAGCACCGGCAGCAGCGCCTCCATGCCGTCGACCGAAATGCCCTC
>NZ_LZLL01000614.1:0-1284 GCF_001669335.1 Mycobacterium sp. 1245852.3
CGTCGCGCCGCCGGGCAGCTCGACCAGCTCGATCGGCGTGCCGTCCGGGTCGTAGACGAAGAACATCCGCACTCCCCCGATGTCGACGGGCGGGTCGGCCCGCACGCCCGGGTGGTGGCGGGTGACGGTCTCGATGGTGGCGTCGAGATCGTCGACGCGAAACGACATGTTGGTGTAACCCAGGTGTGGACCGCTCGGGCACTCGGGCACGGCGCCCAGCGACAACAGCTCCACCATCGCGGCCCCGATCAGCCCGCCGATCATGCGGCCCCGCTGGGCGGCACCGCCGGTGACCGAATCCAGTGCGGCGCCCTCGAGTTCGACGTCGAACACCAGGTCCATGCCCAGCACCGCGGTGTAGAAGGCCAACGAGGCCTCGATGTCGGAGACGCCGACGCAGACGTGCGAGAAGTTCCGCACGGCGATGGGATGCTGGGTCATGCGGGCTCCTTGCCGGTGTGCGGTGGGTGAATGCCACAGGTACAGGCGTCAATTGAGGGGCACGTGCAGCGCATTCCCCATTCGATGACGGCCCGCGCGCGGGCCAGCGACTCCAGCTGCGCGTCGATCTCGGCGAGTTTGGCCTTGGCCAGGGCGCGGCTGACCGGCCGCCCCGGCGCGTCGTCGGCGAACAGCAGCTGGATCTCCTCGAGCGAGAAACCGGCGGCCTTGCACAGCGCGATCACCTCCAGGCGGGCCAGAATCGAGTCGTCATAGCGGCGCTGGCCGCCCAGCCGCGCCGGCTCCGGCACCAGGCCGATCTGCTCGTAGTAGCGCAACGCCGTCGCGGCCACCCCGGCCTGGCGCGCCACCTCACCGATCGTCAGGCTCGGCGCCATCGCGGCCTCCCGGGAATTCGGTGCTTGACTTCGAGTCAACTCTAAGTCCTTGACTGTGGTCATGACCATCCCTCGAGAACTCAGCGAGTCTCGCTACGCCCTGCTGCGCTCGTTTCGCCGCGACGGCAGCCCCGTCGACACCCCGATCTGGTTCGCCTTCGACGACGGCGGGTTGCTGTTCCGCACCAAGGTGGGCCCGAAGACCCGGCGGCTGGCCGCGCGCCGCGACGTCGAACTCGCGGCCTGCGACTACCGGGGCCGGCCGCGTCAGGGCGCCACGACGGTCGCCGGCCGGGCCACGGTGCTCTCCGGCGCCGAAGCCGAACGCGCCAACCACGTACTGCACCGGCGCTACGGCTGGCAATGGAACATCGTGCCGCTGATCAAGGTTCCCGGCGTGACCAACGTGCACCAAGACCTGTGCGCGAGAGAGAAGCTGCGGCGC
>NZ_LZLL01000615.1:0-2869 GCF_001669335.1 Mycobacterium sp. 1245852.3
CCGTCCAGTCGACGCTTCGCCAACCCGCTGGCCCTGCGCATCGAGGACCTCGACGCCTACCATCGAGCCGACCCGCAAACCCGCGCGGAAGTCGACGCCCTGCGCGTCTGGCCGGAGACCGAGCGGATCGACCACGACCTCGTCTGGGCCGCCAAGCGCGACGCGCTGGAGTTGCTGTGGCGCGCGGAGGATCGGCCCTGCCCACTGGACGAGTCCCCCTCCTCCGGGGCGCTGCGCGACTGGGCGACCTACTGCGCGCTGGCCGAGCGGTACGGCGGGCGCTGGCCGCGATGGCCCGAACCCCTGCGCGATGTCGACGGACCGGGGGTCACCCTGGCTCGCCGGGAATTGGCACCCAGGATCGCTTTTCACGCCTGGGTGCAGCAACGCTGTGCCGAACAGCTCGGCGAAGTCCGCACCGCCGCGCGACGAGCCGGCATGGCGCTGGGTGTATTGCACGACCTGCCGGTCGGCGTCGACTCCGACGGGGCCGACGCGTGGGCCCTGGCCGACATGCTGGCCACCGGAGTTCACGTCGGCGCTCCCCCGGACAATTTCACCCCGCGCGGTCAAGACTGGGGGCTGCCGCCCTGGCGGCCGGACCGGCTCGCCGCCACCGGGTACACCGCGCTGCGAGACATGCTGCGCGCCATACTTGTTCACGCCGACGGCCTGCGGATCGACCACGTCGCGGGATTGTGGCGGTTGTGGTGGATACCGCCGGGCGAGTCGGCCGACCGGGGCACCTACGTCCACTACGACGCCGACGCCATGCTTGCCGTGCTCGCGCTGGAAGCCCAGCGGGCCGGCGCGACCGTGGTCGGCGAGGACCTGGGAACTGTCGAGCCCGAAGTCACGGAAGCGTTGGGCGACAACGGAATGCTGGGCTGCGCGGTGTCCTGGTTTACCCGGGACGAGTCCGCGCCCGGCCAACCCTTGCTTGCGTCGTCGCGGTGGCCCGCGCGGGCGGCCGCGAGCCTCTCCACCCATGACCTGCCCACTGCGGCCGGATTTCTGCGCGGCGAACACGTGCGGGCGCGCGCCGAGCTCGACCTGCTCGACGACGTACCGGCAGAGCAGGCCTCGGCCGACAAGGAAAAGGCCGAGTGGCTGGCCCTGCTGCGTTCCGAAGGGCTGTTGCCCGACGACCCAGACGAGAACGACGGCCCGGACGAGAACGCCATCATCAGCGCGATGCACCGGTTCTTGGCGGCCACGCCGAGCAAGTTGAAGCTGATCTCGCCCTACGACATCGTCGCCGAACCGCGACAACCGAATCTGCCCGGCACCATCGACGAATATCCGAACTGGCGGCTGCCGTTGCCCCAAACGCTGGAGCAGCTGCGCGAGGACCCGCGCGTCGCCGAAATCACCGCAATATTTCAGGCCGCCGCCGAGGGCTGAGCCCGCCGAGGATCAGTCGTCCGAAGAGTTCAGTCCTCCGGGTTGTAACCGAGGTTGGGGGCGAGCCAGCGTTCGGCTTCGGCCAGGGTCCAGCCCTTGCGCTTCGCGTAGTCGGCGACCTGGTCCTGGGCCATCCGGCCGACGACGAAGTACTGCGACTGCGGGTGCGAGAAATACCAGCCGCTCACGGCGGCACCGGGCCACATGGCCATCGAATCGGTCAACTCGATGCCGGTCCGCTCCTTGACGTCCATCAATTTCCAGAGCGTCGCCTTCTCGGTGTGCTCGGGGCAGGCCGGGTAGCCGGGGGCGGGCCGGATGCCCCGGTACTTCTCATCGATGAGCGCGTCGTTGTCCAGTTGCTCGTCCGGCTGGTATCCCCAGAACTCCTTGCGGACCCGTTGGTGCATGCGTTCGGCGAACGCCTCGGCCAGCCGGTCGGCGACCGACTCCAGCAGGATCGCGCTGTAGTCGTCGAGCGCCGCCTTGAACTCGGCGATCTTCTCCTGGCTGCCGAGCCCCGCGGTGACGGCGAAGGCGCCGATGTAGTCGGCCAGGCCGGTGTCCTTGGGCGCGACGTAGTCGCTCAGCGACCGGTTGGGGATTCCTTCCCGGTGCTCGCCCTGCTGGCGCAGGTGGTGCAAGGTGGTCAGCACCTCGGTGCGGGTGTCGTCGGTGTACACCTCGATGTCTTCCACCCCCGAGCCGACCGCGTTGGCGGGGAAGAACCCGATCACGCCGTTGGCGGTCAGCCACTTCTCCTTGATCAGGGTGTCGAGCATCTCCTGCGCGTCGTCGTACAGCTTGCGGGCGGCCTCGCCCGAGGCCGGGTTGTTGAGGATGTCGGGGAATCTGCCCTTCATCTCCCAGGCGTTGAAGAACGGCTGCCAGTCGATGTACTCGCGCAGCTCGGCCAGGTCGTAGTCCTGAAATTCCCGTACTCCCGTACCTATTGCGGGCACCGGCGGCGTGTAGCCGTCCCAGTCGATCGGCGTCCGGTTGGCGCGCGCCTTCTCCAGTGTCAGCGTCGGCCGCTCGTTCTTCTGGGCATGCCGTTCGCGCAGGGACGCGTAGTCCTTCTCGGTGGCCTCCAGCAGGGGACCCCGCTGCTTGGGATCCAGCAGCGCGGCGGCGACCGGCACCGAGCGGGACGCGTCCTTGACCCAGACCACCGGACCGCTACGACGCGGCGAGATCTTCACGGCCGTGTGCGCGCGCGAGGTGGTCGCGCCGCCGATCAGCAGCGGGATCTCCAGGCCCTCGCGTTCCATCTCGACGGCGAAGTTGGCCATCTCGTCCAGGGACGGCGTGATCAAACCGGACAGCCCGATGATGTCGGCGTCGTGCTCCTTGGCCGCGTCCAAAATCTTCTGGGCGGGCACCATCACCCCGAGGTCGATCACTTCGAAGTTGTTGCACTGCAGCACGACTCCGACGATGTTCTTGCCGATGTCGTGGACGTCGC
>NZ_LZLL01000616.1:0-15079 GCF_001669335.1 Mycobacterium sp. 1245852.3
CACCCGCACCGCCAACGTCGCCCGGGCAACCCTGTATCGCCACTTCCCGAGCGGAAACGACTTACTGGCAGCGGCTTCCAGCAGCCTGGCCCGCGACCGTGCCGGGCGCGGGTCGGACGTCTCGGTGGTAATTGCGCCCACCTCCCGTTTGAAAACAAGACTATCGGTCTACCTACAAGACTATTGGTCTCGAAACGTCACACGGTCCCAAGGAGGCGCACCGCATGGTCGAAACCCTCGTCCGGAATGACCAGCGTACTGACGGGATCGGCATCGGCGATAGCTTCCGGGCCCGAAACTGGACGCTGGCCGTCGCCTGCATGGGGGTGGCCCTGGTGGTGGCGTCGATGACGGCCCTGAACACCGCGCTCGGCGACCTGGCGGTCGCCACGTCGGCCACCGCCTCACAGTTGAACTGGGTCGTCGACGGCTACACCGTGGCGTTGGCCTGCCTGCTGCTGCCGGCCGGCGCGATCGGTGACCGCTACGGACGGCGCGGCGCGCTGCTGACCGGACTGCTGGTGTTCTCGATCGGCTCGGTGGCGCCGGCGCTGCTGCACAACCCGTCCCAGATCATCGCGGGGCGGGCGGTGGCCGGGATCGGTGCCGCGTTCGTCATGCCCGCGACGCTGTCGCTGCTCACGGTGGCCTATCCAAAAGGCGAGCGCACCAAGGCCGTTGGGATCTGGGCGGGGACGGCCGGTTCCGGCGGCGTGTTGGGCATGCTCGGTTCCGGCCTGCTGCTTCGGTTTTGGGACTGGCACGCCATCTTCTGGTCGCTGGGCATCGCCGGCCTGCTGATTTTCGCGCTGGCCTGCACCGTGGCGTCGTCACGCGACGCGGGCGCTCCTCGGGTCGATGCGCCGGGCGCGGTCCTGATCGGCGCGGCGGTCGCCGTAGCCGTGGCCGCCATCCTGGAAGCGCCGGGGCGCGGGTGGAGCGACCCACTGGTGTGGGGCGGGCTGGCGGTCGGTGCGGTCATGGCCGCGACGTTCGCCGCACTCGAGTTGCGCCTGGCGGCGCGGGGCCGGCAACCGCTGCTGGATGTCCGGTTGTTCGCCGACCCGAATTTCGCCACCGGGGTGACCGCGATCGTCATCCTGTTCGGCGCCACCTTCGGGTTCTTCTATATCGGCATGCAATACGTGCAGCAGATCATGGGCTACTCCCCGTTGGCGACGGCGGCGGCCTTCGGGCCGTTCATGGTGCCGCTGGGCATCTTCTCGGCCCTGTCGTTCTGGTATGTGCCCAAGCTGGGCCTGCGGCTGGTGTTGTTCGCCGGCACCCTGCTGATGGCGGTGGGATTCGGATGCATGTACTGGCTGGACCTGCACTCCACCTACCTCGAGTTCGCCTGGCCCACACTCATTCTCGCCACCGGCATCGGAATCTGCACGGCGCCGACGACCTCGGCGATCATGGGTGCGGTTCCCGACGAGAAGCAGGGCGTCGCCTCCGCGGTGAACGACACCTCACGCGAGATGGGCGGCGCGCTGGGCATCGCGGTGGCCGGTTCCATCCTGGCCGGTCGCTACTCGCACGAGCTCGTGCCCAGGCTGTCGGGCTTTCCCGCACCGGTGCGGGGTCAGGCCACCGACTCGCTGGCCAAGGCGGTCGAGATCGCCGGCCGGCTCGGACCGCAGGGGCGCCAGCTGGCCGACATCAGCAAGTCCGCGTTCCTCGCGGCCCTGCACGCCTCCACCATCACGATGGCCGCGATCGTCGCCCTCGCCGCCGTGGCGATCGGGGTGTGGGCCCCCGGCCGCGACGGCCGCCAGCTGCGCCCGGTGCGGCGGCTGCTGTCGCGTCACTGAGCGCGCCGGCGGCCACCGTCAATACCGTTGTCCGACAGCCGATTCAATGCACAAAGACACCGCGGCGAATGCTTGCAAGCGCCCGCCGTTTCTGGTATCAGAGATGTATATCGACAGTTACAAGTCATCTCTGTACTCCCGAGGTGGATGTGGTGTTGATGGGCGTTACGAGCGTGGTCGAGCCGGCATGCGCGGCGATCCGTGAGGCGGCGGCGATCGTGGAGGCCGAGTGGATGCGCCTGCGGCGACCGAGCCTGCCGGTTCGATACCCCAGCTGCGAGTTGCCCGCGGCGCGGCGTGGCCGGCGCGGCGCGACCACCCTGGTCTCCCTCGCGCCGACGCGGGTCAGGCGCTCGACGCGCCCGCGTGCCACCGACGGCCGATGGCCCGTCTCCCTGGTGTGGGCGCGGCAGCGTTCTCCTCCGTAGTGCCAACGTCATTCGCAGTCGAGGCGAGAGGAGGTGACTGACAACAGATCAAGCACGGGCTATCGAAGCATGAGATGGCGGTCGTGCCGTCCACGAATATTGCGACGCATTGTTCGCGCGACGCACACCTGCGCGCGCACAGCCACTTGTCGTGGCCATCTACGTGGACCGCATGATGTTCGCCGCCTCGTCGGGCGGGCCGCCGCGGCGGCCGAGTATCTCGGCTACCGCGTCGCGGCCCGCCCATTTGTCCGCGTTCACCGTACGAACTGCGCGGCCCGGTGCCCGATCATCACGATCGTGGCGTGCGGCCCGCGGCTGGTGATCGCCGGTAGGACCGAGCCGTCGATCACCCACAGGTTGTCGATGCCGAGGACCCGGCACCGCGGGTCTACGACCGCGCGCGGGTCGCCGTCGGCACCCATCGGCGCGGTCCCGCAGAGATGTTGCGAGGTCGACCAGACGGCCGCCGCCGCATCGACTGTGCCACCGGCCAATTCGCGGGCCAGTTCGCTGCCCCGGCGCAGCGCCGCGACGTCGTCGGGCTCACTGTCGTAGCGGTGTTCGATTCGCGGCGACACATCCGGATCGGCCGAGACCAGCGTCATGCGCCCACGCGCGCGTGGTTGCATCAGCGCCACCCCGATGTGTGGCCAGTCGGCGTGCCCGGCGGTGCCGTCACCGGTCATCGCCACGAATCCACCCGTGTACGGCCGGATCTCGAGATCGTCGGCGGTGCACAGCACCACCTCGAGCACCGGCCGTCCGGGCGCCACCGTCCAATCCGTGGGCAGCACCCATTCGGCGTGATCGCTGAACGACGTCCCCACCGGCAGCGGCGCCAGCACCGGCACCCCGGCGGCGGTCAGCATGGCCTCGTCGCCGATGCCCGAGAGCATCAGCAGGTGGGCCGTTTCGATCGCGCCGGCGCACAACACCACCCGGTCGGCGGTATAGGTCACCCGTCCCTGCGGGCCGATCGCATCCACGCCCACCGCGGCGGTGCCGGCAAAACGCAGGCGGGCCGCCCGGGTCTGCGCTTGCACGGTCAGGTTCGGCCGGCGCAACGCCGGGATCAGATATCCCGCGCCGGACCCCCGCCGCACGCCGTCAACGATGTTGAGCGGCACGGCGCCGATCCCCGAGACCGGTTCTGCTGCAGCGTCATTGAGATCGTCGACCCAGCCGAACCCGGCGCGCTGGGCGGCACCGATGAAACGCTCGGTGGTCCCGGTCATGTCGTGGGTGCGGCGCACCCGGATCGGGCCGCTGCGCCCGTGGGCGGGTCCGTCGAAGTCCAGGTCGGTCTCGATGGCGCGGAAGCTGTCCAGCACGTCGGGCCATCCCCAGCCCGGGATGGCCATGCGATCGAAGTCGCGCGGTAGCCCCCGGCAGAAGTAGCCGCCGTTGATCGCGCCCGATCCGCCCACGGTCGCACCGCGCACGATGGGATGCTGGCGGGCGGGTTCGTCGGTGAGCCGGGTCTGGTAGCGCCGGACCAGCGGACTGCCGACACCTATCGGCAACTGCAACCCGTTCGCGGTCTGGGCGAGAAGTCCCGGATCGTCGAGCGCGGGGCCCGCCTCGAGGACATGCACCGAACATTGCGGATCGGCGGAAAGGCGTTCCGCAACAACCGATCCTGCGCTGCCGGCGCCGACGATCAGCA
This sequence comes from Mycobacterium sp. 1245852.3, assembly GCF_001669335.1. Taxonomy (NCBI): domain Bacteria; kingdom Bacillati; phylum Actinomycetota; class Actinomycetes; order Mycobacteriales; family Mycobacteriaceae; genus Mycobacterium; species Mycobacterium sp. 1245852.3. The sequence continues at coordinate 3,912 of NZ_LZLL01000616.1, forward strand.
CATCGCTGTGCGAGGCGGCCTTACTCAAGGGCGGGTCAAGGTGTGATTAATTCCGGATCTGGGGCTTCAGGGCGCGCACGTTGCGCTCCCGCAGCACGCCCCACCACAACCCGAGCCCGTATGCCAGGTCGTCGACGCGCTTGAGCAACAGGTAGGTGGGCAGCCCGATCGGTTGGACCTCGTCACCGATGGCGTCGCGGCGGCGAAGCCAGTCGACCACCCCGTCCATGACCGCGGCGACCAGCACCACCCGCCTGAAGTGACGCGACATGGTGGCGGCCACCAACGCCAGCGGCCAGTAGTGCCGGCACAGCGCCGACGCCAGCTGCAGCGCCGCCGACCAGAGCCCGCGGCCCGCGATCATCGCGACGTCGGTCATCGACGTCTCGGCGGTGCGCATCGCGCGCGCGATCCGGCGACCGGTCAGGACGGCGAGCAGGATGGACGCCAGCCGGGACAGGGTGGACCCGAATGCCATCAGGATCCACGTCATCAGCGCCCACCCGGAAATCACCACCGGCGCCGTCTTGTCCGGGTGGCGGACCGACAACGGGGCCGCCGAGCCGCCGTAAAAGGCCTTGCGCGCCAGCCAATCCCGCAATTCGGTGCGGTGGTCGTGGGCGACCAGGGCGATCGGTTCGTAGCGCAGCCGGGCACCCGCCTCGATGAGCCGCCAGCACAGATCGACGTCCTCACCGGACTGCAGGGTCTCGTCGAACCCGCCGACCTCCCGGATCGCCGAGCACCGGCAGATGATCGCCGCGCTGGGCACGTAGGACACCGTGCTGTGCGGCAGCACCGGCGCCTCGCGCTCACCGAGGTCGAGCGACGAGTGCACCGCCTCGTAGCGCGCCACCACGTTCTCGCTGTGCGACAGGCCGACGATGCGGGGCGCGACCAGGCCGACCGTGGGATCGCAGAAGTGACCGAGCAGGGCCTCCAGCCAGCCCCGGCGGGGGGCGACGTCGGAGTCCAAGAAGGCGACGAAGTCCGTCCGGCACGCCCGCAGGCCGGTGTTGCGGGCCGCCGCCGGACCCTTGCTGCGGTCGTGTCGCAACACCTCGATGTCGCAGTGCGCGCCGACGAAGTCGTCCGGGACGATCGGGGGAAACGAGCCGTCGTCCACCACGACGACGCGCAGGCCGCGCAGTGAACTGACCAGGCGCCGCACCCCAGATAGGTTGTCCCGCACCGGAATTACCACCGTGACGTCATGGTGCGACGGGCCGCCCGCGGGCCGCGGATGCGCCACCGTGGCGTCCAGCAGGGTGCGGGCCAGCTGGGCGGACAGCTCGTCGCGCACCTTCAGCCGGCCATCGGAGAGCATGTCCTGGGCGGCGGGCGCGAGCTTGAGCAGGCGGGTGGGCGACCCGCCGAGCAGCGCCGAGCCGTCGCCGAGCACCCGCACCCGGCGATCGACCTGGACGGCGAACCCGTTGGGCAGTCGGGGGGCGGTCACCCGAGCATCCCGTCGGGCCCCGGCCGCCATCGGGCGACTCGGCGGACACAGCCGTCGACCATCTCGGCGAGGATCCGCTCACCCTCGGCGGCGGTGGCGGTGGTCGGGTCGCCCAGCACGCCGACCGGGCTGACCGCCGCCACTCCCCCGCGGCGCATCGACCCGAGCAACTCGGGCAGGGGCGCGGTGTTGCCGGCCACTCGCCGATCGGCCCGGACATCGGCCGGCGAGATGTGCAGCAGCACCGATGTTTCGGTATGGCCGGCGTGGGCGTCGCCGCCGATGGTCAGGCAGGGGCACCAGCCGGCGTCGCGGCCCTCGGTGCGCAACAGGGCCACCGCGCTGCGCAGCGCGGTGACATTGCCGCCGTGCCCGTTGACGAACACGATCCGCCGGGCCCATCCGGCCGCTGACCTGCCGTACTCGACCAGCAGGGTGGTCAAGGCCTCGGTGCCCAGCGAGATCGTTCCGGCGAAGCTCTGGTGCTCGCCGCTGGCTCCGTAGGCCAGGGCCGGCGCCACCAGCCACTCGTGGCCGAGACGGCCTCGAGTGCCGCGGGCGACCGCCGTTGCGATCCGGGTGTCGGTGTCCAGCGGCAGGTGGGGACCGTGTTGTTCGGTCGACCCCAGCGGAACCAGTACCGAGGCCGCCTTGTCTGATAGCTGGCTCGACGTCGCGGTTCCCAAGTCGCCGAGTACGGGCACTCGGTGATGGTAGGACGAATTCACCTGGCGTGCACCGATTGTTGAAGCCTCAAAATGACTTTTTTTCTTCGGTCGTTCATCGGGCGTTCGAATCGTGGGCTCGTCCGTCACGGTTACCCCGCCCGTATCACGATTTGCGCAAGCGTCACTTAATCCGGGTATGTCCGACTTGGATAACCGGGCTTCCGCTAAGCCCCGCCGCCCGAGGGCACGCCCAGCGCCCGGGTGAACCCGGGTGGGACCAGGATGTGGTCCGGCCCGAGGTCGTGCACCGAGGACAGGCCCAGACCCATCAGCGCCGAGTCAATGCCACCGCGCAGGATGTCGAGCACGTTCTCCACCCCCGGTTGCCCGGCCGCGGCCAGCCCCCACAGGTAGGCCCGGCCGATCATCACCGCGCGCGCCCCCAGCGCCACCGCCTTGACGACGTCGCTGCCGCGCCGGATGCCGCCGTCGAGAACCACCTCGATCTGGTCGCCGACGGCCGCGGCCACCGCGGGCAGGGCGCGAATCGAGGCCGGGGTGCCGTCCAGGTTGTTGCCGCCGTGGTTCGACACCGAAATGGCCGAAACCCCCGCGTCCACGGCCCTTTTGGCGTCGTCGACGCGCATCACGCCCTTGAGCATGAAGGGCCCGCCCCACAGCTCGCGGAGCCAGGCGATGTCCTCCCAGGTCGGCGGCGGCGTACCCATCCATTCCCCGTAGGCCTGGAAGAACGGGGGGCCGGGCTCGCCGCGGCGGCCCTGGTTGGGCACCCGCAGCTCCGGGGGCCGCATGGTCTTCGCCCACTGCAGCAACCACCGCGGCTTGGTGACGACCTCCGGGCTCATCTTGACGATGGTCTTGAAGTCCATCTTCTCCGGGATGGACGGGCTGCCCCAGTCCCGGCCGTGCGAGAAGCTCCAGTCGGTGGTGACGATCAGGCCGACGGCGCCGGCCGCCCGGGCGCGCTCGACCCGCGCGGCGATCGCGTCGCGATCACCCAGCCAGTACACCTGGAAGAACACCTTCGGGTTCGCCGCGATGACCTCTTCGATCGGCTTGCTGGCGAACGAGGACAGCCCCATGGCGGTGCCGCGGGCGGCGGCGGCCCGCGCCACGGCAACCTCGCCGTCGGGGTGGACCGCCTGCACGCCGGTCGGCGAGATCAGCACCGGCAGCGAAATGTCTTGCCCCATAACGCTGGTCGACAGGTCGCGCTTCTCCTGCGCGCCGATGACGTGCGGCGCGAATCCGAGTTCGCTGAAGGCTGCCACGTTGTCGGAGACCGTGACTCCCTTTTCGCTGGCCGAAATCAGCGACGAGTACGCCGATTTCGGCAACCGGCGCTTGGCGCGCTGCTGCGCGATGGCGACGGTTTCGAACCATGCGTCGGCCATCGTTACACCGGACTTTCGTTACACATGCGGGCGGGCGGCGCCACCGGCGTGATGGCTGGCGGCCGCAGCGACAGGGTCAGCGGCACCGGTTGGCGGATGCGCTTCCCGCGGGAGTGATCGGCCCGGGGGCGCGGCGTCTCACGCTCGTGCGCCAGCGCCGACGCGCTGTGCCCCTGGACGCATTCGGGGTCCGGGCCGTCCAGCGGCAGCCCCGTGAAGAACTTGGCGGCCATGCATCCGCCCCGGCAGCTGTCGTAGTGGCCGCAGCTGCCGCAGGCGCCGGCCGACTGGGGCTCGCGCAGCTCGCGGAACAGCGGGGCGTTCTTCCAGACGTTGTCAAAACCCCCGTCGGACAACACGTTTCCGGCCAGGAAGCGGTCGTGGATGGCGAACGGGCAGGCGTACACATCGCCGACCGGGTCGATCAGGCACACGACGCGCCCGGCCCCGCACATGTTCAGGCCGGCCAGGGCGCCGGATTGGCCGAGTGGGGCCAGGTGGAAGAAGGAGTCGCCGGTGAGCACCCGCTCACCCTTGGCGACCAGCCAGTCATACAGCTGGACCTGCTGGTCGGCGGTGGGGTGCAGCTCTTCCCAGACGTCGGCGCCGCGTCCGGACGGGCGCAGCCGGGTGATCCGCAGTGTGGCGCCGTAACGGCTTGCCAGCGCCGCGAATTCGTCGAGCTGGTCGACGTTGTGCCGGGTGACGACCACGGAGATCTTGGCGTCGGAGAAGCCGGCGTCGGCAAGGTTCTGCAGCGCCCGCACCGCCATGTCGAACGACCCGGGTCCGCGCACGGCGTCGTTGACCTCGGCGGTGGCGCCGTCCAGCGAGATCTGGACGTCTACGTAGTCGCTGGCCGCCAGCCGCGCGGCGACCTCGGGGGTTATCCGCACGCCGTTGGTGGAGAACTTGACCCCCACGTGGTGCTCGGTCGCATAGTCGACCAGCTCCCAAAAGTCCGGGCGCACAGTCGGTTCCCCGCCGCCGATGTTGACGTAGAACACCTGCATGCGTTCCAGCTCATCGATGATGTCCATGCACTGACGGGTGGACAGCTCCCGCGGGTCCCGTTTGCCCGACGAGGACAGGCAGTGCACGCAGGCCAGGTTGCAGGCGTACGTCAGCTCCCAGGTGAGGCAGATGGGTGCGTCGAGCCCGTGCTCGAACTGCTCGATGAGGCGGGGCACAGGGGCCGCTGTTGTCATTGGTTGTCCTCCAGGGGCACCAGCATGTTGGAATCGACGAGCACACCGAGCGCATGCAGGTAGGGCGCCTGCGCGGCGTCCTGGACGCCCGCCGCGCGGCAGGCGGACCGGATGTCGGGATGGTCGGCCAGCGACTGCACCACCGTGAGGATGGTGCGGTTCTTCAGAAACGACAGCTTGCGGGTACCGAAGTGGTAGAGCAGCGCGCCGAACGGTTCCGGTCGAACCGCCACCTGGGGGTGCAGTCGCCAGCCGCGATCAGGATCGAACGGGGTCGCCGTCCGGGCCTGCGCGGGCAGGGGCACGGTCAGTAGACCCCGCACATGCCGTCGATCGATACCTCTTCGACCAGGGTCTCGGTGACGAGCTGGGTGTCAGTTTCGGTCTCGTGGTCCACGGGGCCTTGCCTTTCGTGCGGTCTTGACAACGATGGGATCTGAGTCACACTCGCCGTCAGAATATGGCATCGAGTGCCGAAATGGAAGGGCGGGGTCCGATGATGCCGCAGCAGCGGGTGGGCAGGCGCCGCTCGACCACCCCGCACCACATCACCGACGTCGCCATCGACATGTTCAGCGCGCGCGGCTTCGCCGACGTGAGCGTCGACGACGTGGCCCAGGCCGCCGGCATCTCACGCCGGACGCTGTTTCGCTACTACGCGTCCAAGAACGCCATCCCCTGGGGAGACTTCGACAATCACCTTGCCCACCTGCGTGATCTGCTCGACAACGTCGATTCCGGCGTGCGCCTGGGCGATGCGCTGCGCGCTGCCCTGTTGGCATTCAACACTTTTGACGAATCCGAGACCGCCCGGCATCGCCAGCGCATGCGGGTGATCCTGCAAACCGCTGAGCTGCAGGCGTATTCGATGACGATGTACGCGGGCTGGCGCGAGGTGATCGCGGGGTTCGTGGCCCGCCGCCTGGACTGCAAGACCACCGACCTACTGCCCCAGACCGTCGCCTGGACCATGCTCGGCGTCGCACTGTCGGCCTACGAACACTGGCTGAGCGATGAGTCCGTCCCGCTGCCGGTTGCCCTGGGCAACGCCTTCGACGCCGTCGGCGCCGGGCTGGACGGGCTGGACAGGTGACGGCCGAGCACCTGATCCACACCTTGCGCGCACAGGGCAAATTCTGCGCGTCGTCGGGCTCGAAGATGTATGGCGATCTGTTCGAACTCGTGGCCGGCGACGTGGAAGCCGGCGGCGTGTTCGCGACCGTCCTGTCCGGGCGCGAGGATGCCCCGTCGCGCGACGCGGTGCCGCTGCGGTTGCTCGGCGGGTTACACCGGCTGGTGCTCGACGGCCGGGCGGCGCGGTTGCGCCCCTTCTACCCCAGCACCGGCGGCGGGTGGGATGCCGGCCGCGCGTGGCCGGAAATCCTGGACACCGCGGCCGGCCACGTCGAGGTGCTGCGCGCGTCGCTGGGCCAGCCGCCGCAAACCAACGAGGTGGGCAGATCGGCGGCACTGATCGGCGGACTGCTGTGCATCAATGAATTCGGCTTACCGATAAGGCTTTTCGAGATCGGGTCGAGCGCGGGGCTGAATTTGCGTGCCGATCACTACCGCTACCGCTTCGCCGATGGCCAGTGGGGACCGGCCGGCTCACCGGTGACGGTCGACGATGCGTGGCGCGGCGCGCTGCCGCCCCGCCGCGACCTCTCGATCGTGGCGCGCCACGGGTATGACATCGCGCCCATCGACGTCGGGACCACCGACGGGGAGATGACGGTGCTGAGCTACGTGTGGCCCGACCAGGACGCCCGGCTGGCCCGGCTGCGCGGCGCCATCGAGGTGGCCCGCCGGGTCCCGGCGGAGCTCGAGCGAAGAACGGCGGCCGACGCCGTCGCCGGCCTGACGCCGGCCGACGGCGCGCTGACCGTCTTGTGGCATTCCATCACCTGGCAATACCTGTCCGCCGAGGAACGCACAGCGGTGCGCGCCCACGTCGACGCGCTGGCCGCGCAGGCCGACGCGCGCGCACCGTTCGCCCACCTCACGATGGAGCCCACCCGCGCCGGCCCGGGCGCACCGATCCAATTCGTGGTGCGCGCCCGCGTCTGGCCCGGCGGCGAACCGCGGCTGCTGGGCGAATGCCATCCGCACGGACCGCCGGTGGACTGGCTCAGGTCCCCATGAACGTCCCCATGAACGTCGTCTGGTCGTGCAGCACGCGGCCGCCGTCGTGCTAGCGGCGGCTCAGCCCAGTATTTCGGCGATCGGCACGGCCGCCGCGATCTTGGCGCGGACCTTCATGACCTTGCCGGGCATCCCGCCGCCGACCACCCCGACCAGGGCCCCGTCGCGTTCGTAGTAGGCGAGGAACTTGCGGCCGTCGTCCTCGACGATGTGGACGATGTCACCGGCCTCCGGCTCGCCCAGGCACTGGATCTTGACGTCGTACTGGTCGCTCCAGAAGTAGGGGACGACCACCACCGGCGGCACATCCTGGCCCAGCATCGCGGGCACGACGGCCCGGGCCTGATCGGCGACGTTGCTCCAATGCTCAACGCGCCCTTGGTGTCCCGTCGCGTCGCGCCACGATGCGACGTCACCGAGCGCCCACACATTCGGTGCGCTGGTGCGTCCGGCCTCGTCGCAGACGACGCCGTTGTCGACTTCGACTCCGCTGCCCTCGAGCCAATCGGTCGCCGGGCGTGACCCGATGCCGACCACCACGATGTCGGCCGGCAACTCGGTGCCGTCGCTGAGCACCACCGACTCGACGCGGGAGTCACCACGCACCTCGGCGACCCCGACGCCGAGGCGAACGTCGACACCTTCGGCGCGGTGCAGCCGGGCCACCAACTCGCCGATCTGCTCGCCGAGGACCGCGGCCAGCGGGGTCGGCTGCGGTTCCACCAGCACCACGTCCACGCCCAGGCTGCGCAGGCTGGCCGCCACCTCGCAGCCGATGAACCCGGCGCCGATGACGACGGCACGCTGCGCGGCCGACGCGTGCTCGCGCAGCGCCAGGCTTTCGTCGAAGGACCGCAGCACGCGGATGCCCTCGAGATCCGGGATCGCCGGAATGCGCCGGGGCACCAGGCCCGTCGCGATGACGAGTTCGTCGTAGCGAAGCGACGTTCCGTCGGCGAGAGTCACCGTCTGCGCCGCGGTGTCCAGACCCGTCGCGGCCGAGCCCAGTCGCAGGGTGATGTCGTTCTCGTCGTACCACTCACGTGGCTTGAGCTCGGTGGCGTCGACCTCTTTACGCAGCACCTCTTTGGACAACGGCGGGCGGTCGTAGGGCAGGTGCACCTCGTCGCTGACGATCGTGATGGGCCCGGAATACTCCGAGCGCCGCAGCTGCTCGGCGGTGCGGGCGGCGGCCAATCCACCGCCGACGATCACGATTCCGTTGGTGGCGCTGTCGTCACTACTCACGTGGAGTTCTTAGCACGCTGGCCGCTCAGTACTTTAGGGCACCCTTATCCACCGGGATCTGGGTGCCGGTGAGGGTGCCCGAGCCGTCGCCGGCAAGCCAGGCCACCACGTCGGCCACTTCGTCGGCCGTCATGAAGCCGTTGGGCTGCACCGGCATTGGCGGGAAGCTGTGCACGAAGCTGGGATGCCTGGCGAAAATCTCCATCATCGCTTCGGGTTCGATCATCGGGGTGTCCACGGAGTACGGGTGGATGGAGTTGACCCGGATGCCGAATTCACCGAGCTCGATGGCCAGGGTGTTGGTCAGCGCGGTGAGCCCGTGTTTGCTGGCCGAATAGTGGCCGTTGCCCGGGGTGGCCTTGATTCCCGCCGACGAGCTGACCACCACGATGGAGCCGCCGTTGCCCGCCTCGATCATGGCGGGAACGGTGGCGCGCAGCGTGCGCCAGGTGCCGGTCAGGTTGACGCCGATGACCGTGTCCCACTGCTCGTCGGTGAGCTCCCACACGCGGCCCCAGCTCAGCACCCCGGCGTTGGCCACCACGATGTCGAGCCGGCCGAACTGCTCGATGCCGTCGGCCACCAGGTCCCGCAGCGCGGCGTCGTCGCGGACGTCGACCTCGCGGGTGAGGATCTTGCGTCCCTCGTTCTCCACCAGGCGGGCCGTCTCGTCGAGGTCCTCGCGGGTGGCCGGGGTGTACGTCACGCTGGCCGACGCCGGAGCGCAGATGTCCAGCGCGATGATGTCGGCGCCCTCGCGGGCCAGCCGCACCGCGTGCGAGCGCCCCTGCCCGCGGGCGGCCCCGGTGATGAATGCGACCCGCCCCTGCAGTGATCCGCCCTGTCCAGCCACGCGTAATCCCTTCGACCGCCGATAGACCAAGCCAGGCTAGCAGCGCAACTGAAACGTGTTCTAATTCACCCGGCCGAGCCGGGCGGGGCTCCTAGATTTCGGAGATGATCGCGGCGCGCCGGCTGGTGTATTCGGCGTCGGTCAACGCCCCACTGGCGTGCAGCTCCTTGAGCTCTTGTAGCCGCGCAGCGATCGTCGGCTCGGGAGGGGTGACGACGGCTGCCGCCGCGGGCGCCGCCGCAGCCGGCGCCGGTTGGGCGGCCGGCGCCTGTTGGTGCACCGCGCGGCGCACCACCGCCTGGATCTGGGCGCGCAATGCCGGGTTAGACCGGATGTCGACCATCTGGTTCAGTGCGACGTTGTTGGCCTTGAGGATCTGCAGGATCTCCATCAGCGGACCGGCCTGCCCGCTGAGGTCGTAGGTCGTGTTGTCTTCGGCGACCGTGAACTGCGCGGGCACCAACCCGTTGACCAAAGCGCTTCGCTCCCAGTCGATCCGGTATTCGCTGGTGGTGGGGTTCACCAGGACCACCACCTTGCGGGCGTTGAGGTTGCCGAGCCGGGTCACGCTGGCGATCACCCGGTCCTCGCTGTCGAACGGCACCAGCCCGGGTCCGGCGATGCGCAGGTGCACCTTGACGACCTGCTGGTTGTTGACCCACGTGCCCGTCTCGGTGATCCCGGTGATCTGGGCGAGCGCCAGCACCCCGTTCTGCTCGAGCGCGGCCACCTTGGCCGACGACTTGGCCCCGTAATTCGCCAACGCGAGCGCGACCAACACGTCGGCCACGGTGATGAGCAGGCCGACGTAGAACATCCACTGCAGCAGGTTGTCGAGCCCGAGGGTGAAGTACACGACCAAGAAGATCGGCCCGACCAGTCCACCGCACAGCAAAACTATCAACTGTGCCTTCAGGTAGCGCGCTAACACAGGCCCCTCCTCGGCTTACTGGGGAATCCGTGTCAGATTAGCGCTGCCGGTGCCACGGTGACGGCGATACGCGCAAACCGCTTCCGGCCGCCTACACCGGTTCGGGCGGCACGATCGGCACCCGCCGCACCGGCGGCGTCGCCTGCTGCGCGGGGTGCGCCGGCTGCGCGGGCGCCGGGGCGTGCGGCGCGGTCCGCGCCGAGACCGGCATGGTGGAGGCCGGAGTGGCCTGCGGCGGCGCCGCGGTCTGCATGGACGCGCCGGGGTTGGCGACCGGGGTGGCCGCCGATGCCGCCGGCTGGACGGTGGCCGGCGACGTCGCCGGAGCGTAGGCCGGGGTCGCCACCCGCGCCGCGCCGGCGGGCGTGGTGGCCGAGGCCAGCGTGGCCGATCCCGCCGGGGCCGCCGCGACCGGCGGGCCGGCCGGTGCCGGGGTGGCCGCCGCCGCGGCCGCCACCACCGCCGCGGCCAGGGGTCCCGCGGGCGCGGTCGGCGCGGACGTGCCCACGGCGCCGGCGCTCACCGCGGGGACCTGCGCGGCCATCGACGCCGGGCCCGCCGCGGTCTGCAGGGGCGTCGTGTTGGCGGCCTCGGCGAACGCGTACTGCGCCGCACCGCCGTTCATCAGCTGCACGAACTGGCTGTGGAACGCGGCGGCCTGGGCGCTCAGCGCCTGATAGACCTGGGAGTGCGCATCGAACAGTGCGGCGATGCTGGCCGACACCTCGTCGGCGCCGGGGGCCAGCACGCTCGAGGTGGGCCCCAGCGCGGCGGTGTTGGCGGAGGTGATCGTCGACCCGATCCGGGCCAGATCCCCCGCGGCCGCCGCCACGAATTCGGGAGTCGCTTGAACGTATGACATCGGCACCTCACCCGCCCGACAGTCAGGAGAATTATGAGCAAATCCTAAACCAGCCGGCCGCCTCGCCGCATGATTTCTCCCGCGCTGGCCGGGCCCGACATCGCCGGAGATGCACAAAGCCCGGATCGCCGAGTCGGCGATCCGGGCTTTGCGGTGGTTCGAACTACTTGATGATCTTGACGACCCGGCCGGCGCCGACGGTGCGGCCACCCTCACGGATCGCGAACCGCAGACCGTCGTCCATGGCGACGGGCTGGATCAGCTTCACCGAGATGTTGGTGTTGTCACCGGGCATCACCATTTCGGTGCCCTCCGGCAGCGTCACCACACCGGTCACGTCGGTGGTGCGGAAGTAGAACTGCGGACGGTAGTTGTTGAAGAA
>NZ_LZLL01000617.1:0-2966 GCF_001669335.1 Mycobacterium sp. 1245852.3
GAGGCCGGCGAGCAGGAGGCCCAACTGGTCAAGGTCGACATCCTGTTGCAGGGCGAGGCGGTCGACGCGTTCAGCGCGATCGTGCACAAGGATTCGGCGTTCGCCTACGGGAACAAGATGACCACCAAGCTCAAAGAGCTGATTCCGCGCCAGCAGTTCGAGGTGCCCGTCCAGGCGGCCATCGGATCGAAAATCATTGCGCGGGAGAACATTCGCGCGATCCGCAAGGACGTGCTGTCCAAGTGCTACGGCGGCGACATCACCCGTAAACGCAAGCTTCTCGAAAAGCAGAAGGAAGGCAAGAAGCGGATGAAGACCATCGGGCGCGTCGATGTGCCGCAGGAGGCGTTCGTCGCGGCGTTGTCCGCCGACGCCGCGGGGGACAAGGGCAAGAAGTAGCCATGCGGATTCGGGGGATGGCGACGGCTTTGATGGCGGTCGCCGTGCTGGGGACGGGCTGCGGTGGAGTCGTGGCGGGCACGGCGAAGCCGGCGCCGAACCTCAAGCCGCGACCGCTCAGCGGCGTCACGGTCAAGCAGGTGCTACTCGACGGCCCGACGCTGTCGCGGATGCTCAATCAGACCTTCGTGGCGCGGGATCCGGCCGAATTCGGCGGGCCCGAAAGGCTTTATCAGGTCCAGCGGACGATGTCGCAGGCCGGGTGCCTGGGCGTGACGGCGATGCTGCAGCAGGGCGTGTACCGGTCCGCCGACGTGAAAGACGTTGCGTCCGAGTCGTGGTGGAACAACGGCGAACCGGCGCAGGTGATCGTGGTCGAGGAGGGGGTGGTCACCCTCCCGTCGCCCGCACAGGCGCAGGCGCTGTTCACGCAGTTCTCGGGACAGTGGCAGCAGTGCAACGGCATGACGACGTCGGAACAGTCCGGCCCGATCAGCACGACGAACGTCATCAGCGACGTCCGCGTCACGGATTCCACCATCGCGGCGACCAAGACCGCGACGTCGATCTTGCCCAACATGCCGCCGCTGCGTCCCACCCCGCAGGCGCGCGCCATCGGCATCCGGTCGAACTGCCTCGTCGAGGTCCAGGTGGTGTTCTTCGGCGGGCGACGGTCCTCGGACCCCGGCTCGGCCGACCTCAACACCAGCGCCATCGACGTCGCGCACGCCCTGATGGACAGGGTGAGCGCTCTGGGCTGACGTCGTGGCGACCCGCGTCGCCCGGCTCACGCCGCGCTTGCGATCGCCACGTCCTGATGGTGGCGACCCGCGTCGCCCGGCTCACGCCGCGCTGGCGATCGCCACGTACTGATGGTGGCGACCCGCGTCGCCCGGCTCACGCCGCGCTTGCGATCGCCACGTCCTGATGGTGGCGACCCGCGTCGCCCGGCTCACGCCGCGCTTGCGATCGCCACGTCACATCGGGGCGTTGGCGGGCTGGAACATTCCGGAGCCGTCGGCTTCCTCCTCGGCGCGAATGACGTGCACCACCGCGTTGATCAGCGCCAGGTGGGTGAAGGCCTGCGGGAAGTTGCCCAGCTGCCGGCCGGTGCGCGGCTCGATCTCCTCGGCGTAGAGATGCAGCGGGCTGGCATACGACAGCAGCCGCTCACACAGGCGCTTGGCGCGCCGCACCTCGCCGATCTCGACGAGCGCCGACACCAGCCAGAACGAGCAGATCGTGAAGGTGCCCTCCTCGCCGGACAGCCCGTCGTCGGTTTCCTCGACCCGGTAGCGCAGCACCAGGCCCTCCTGGGTGAGTTCGTCGGCGATCGCCAACACGGTGTTGCGCACCCGCGGGTCATCCGGCGGCAAGAACCGCGTCAGCACCACCAACAGCAGCGAGGCGTCCAGCGCGTCGCTGCCGTAGCGCTGGGTGAACACCCCGCGGGAGTCCACGCCGTGCGCCAGGATGTCGTTCTTGATCTCCTCGGCGATCGCGCGCCACTGCTGGGCATAGCTCTTCTCGCCCTGCCGCTCGGCCAGCTTGGCGCCGCGGTCCAGCGCCACCCAGCACATCACCTTCGACGACGTGAAGTGCTGCGGCTCCCCACGCACCTCCCAGATCCCGCGGTCGGGCTCGCGCCAGTGCTTGATCGCCTCCTCCACCTGCTTCTTCAGCACCGGCCACAAGGTCTCGGGGACCTGCTCGCGCGACTTGGCGTGCAGGTAGAAGGAGTCCAGGATGGAGCCCCAGATGTCGTGCTGGATCTGGTCATAGGCGCCGTTGCCGATGCGCACCGGCCGGGCGTGGTCGTAGCCGGACAGGTGATGAAGCTCCTCTTCGACCAGACTGCGCTCGCCACCCACGCCGTACATGACCTGCAGCGGGTGCCGCTCGTTGTTGTTGGCGCCGGAGACGTCGGCGATGAACGCGAAGAAGTCGTCGGCCTCGCGATCCAGTCCGAGCGTGTACAGGCCCCACAGCGCGAAGGTGGAGTCGCGCACCCAGGCGTAGCGGTAATCCCAGTTACGTTCGCCCTGCGGCGTTTCCGGCAGCGACGTGGTGCTGGCCGCCAGCAGCGCGCCGGTGGGCGAGTAGGTCAGGCCCTTCAGGGTCAGCGCGCTGCGCTGCAGGTACGCCCGCCACGGATGGTCGGGGAAGTTACCGATGTTGATCCACTGCCGCCAGCACTCGGTGGTCTGCCACATCTTGTCGGCGGCCTCTTGGTAGGTCTGCGGCGCCGGATGCTTGGTCCAGCTCAGGGCAACGAACACGTCGTCGCCCTCTTTCATCCGGGTGCGTGCGCGCGCCTCGCGGCCCTCCAGCCCGATCCGCAGGTTGGACGTCAGCCGCATCGTCGGGTGGGCGTCGGGATCCTTGGCGGCGCGCGCGACGGCCTCGCCATAGGCGTTGGCGGAGTACTCCCAGGTGGCGCCGACGCGGTGATAGTCGAACGCCGGTTCGCAGCTCATCATCAGTTCGACGGTGCCGCTGACGCAGCGCACCGTGCGCAGCAGGATGTGCTCGGCGTCCCAGTCCATCGGGGTGCGGCGGTGCGTCCG
>NZ_LZLL01000618.1:0-7222 GCF_001669335.1 Mycobacterium sp. 1245852.3
CGCGGCCGCGGTCGCGCTCGTCGACAGCGACTACGCCAAAGCCAACAAGCTCAACGTGATGGGCACCGTCAAGGCCTGGGCCGCCGCGGGCGTGGCACCCCGGGACTGCGGCCTGGGTGCGGTGAAGGTCATCGGGAAGGCGCTGCAGCGGGCCGGCCTGTCGCCGGGCGACGTCGCCCTGTGGGAGATCAACGAGGCGTTCGCTTCCGTCCCGATCGCGGCCTGCCGCGAATACGGCCTCGACGAGGAGAAGGTGAACTTCTCCGGTAGCGGCTGCAGCCTCGGCCACCCGATCGCGGCCTCGGGTGCGCGCATGGTGACCACGTTGGCCTACGAGCTGGCCCGCCGCGGCGGCGGCATCGGCGTCGCGGCGATGTGCGCCGGCGGCGGCCAGGGCGGCGCGGTCGTCATCGAGGTCTAGCGGCGATCGCGAGGTCAGCGAAGCTGGTCGCCACCCATCGATCTGAGCCGTCAGCGGCTAATTGCAGAACGTGTAGCCGATGAATTGGGTGCCGCGCGTGTCGCCGCTCGAGTAATTGGCGAAGTGCACGGCCGGCTCGCCGTTGTACTGGGTGTTCATCTTCTGCACGGTCGGTGGTGGAACGCCCTTGGGGAAAGCCAGGATCATGTCGGCGTAAATCTCCAAGCCGGACTGGCAGATCGCCTCGCGGCGCGGCGGCTGCGGATTCCAGGCGTGCACGACGACCGGTTCGGTCAGCTGAGACCCCGTTGCGCAATTCGGGTCGCAGAGCTTGAACACCGCCGTGCCGGTCCCGTCGGCGCCCTGCGGTCCCCAGGACGTCCACGACATGTCCTGCAGCGCAACGGCCACACTGGCGCAGCCCAGAACGTTGAGCTTCTTCGGACGCGCGACCGGGGGGACGGACGGGTTATAGCAGCCCGGGATGGCGAAGCTCTCCGGCGCTGGCGGCGGCTGGGTGCTGGGCGCCGTCGCGCTCTGATGGCCCTGGCTCAGCTGCACGCCCACCACGGCGAGGACCCCGACCAGCACTGCGGCCGCGACAATCCCGGCCCCGATCAGTCGCCCCCGCGAGGTGTGCCGCAACCGCCTCGATAATGGGACGTTGGCGTTGCCGCTCACGCTCATTAGATTACGGGTGAAACTTTGCCGGTGGGCTGCTGCCCGTTTTCGCGTCTGACAGGGTAAAGTTGGTCATCGCTACCAAGATATTGAGGATTCCGCGGGGTTGCCGATGAATGACCATGATCTGGCCGCACGGGTGGCCACCGAGGCCGGTCGGTTGTTGCTCGGCGTTCGAGACGAATTCGCCCACGCGGAAGCCGCTGAACGGAAAGCCGCGGGGGACAAGCGATCCCACGATTTTCTGATGGAAGCGCTCACCGCGGAGCGGCCCGGTGACGCCGTGCTCTCCGAAGAGGGCGCCGATGACCCGGTGCGATTGCGCTCGGACCGGGTCTGGATCGTCGATCCGCTGGACGGCACCCGGGAATTCTCCGAGCTGGGACGCGACGACTGGGCCGTGCACGTCGCGCTCTGGGAGGCCGGTGAGTTGGTCGCCGGCGCCGTGGCGCTGCCGGCGCAGGGCATCACGCTGGCGACTCCCGACGTCGCCTCGCCTCCCGCCGTACCGGGCAAGCCGCGCATCGTGGTGTCGCGCACCCGGCCCCCCGCGATCGCCCTGAACGTGAAGGATGCGCTGGACGGGGTGCTGGTGGAAATGGGCTCCGCGGGAGCCAAAGTCGCTTCGATCGTGCAAGGGCTCTCCGATGTGTACGTGCACGCCGGCGGCCAGTTCGAATGGGACTCCGCCGCGCCGGTGGCGGTGGCACGGGCCGCCGGATTGCACACCTCTCGCATCGACGGCTCCGCCCTGGCCTACAACCAACCCGATCCGAAGTTGCCGGATCTGGTGGTCTGCCGGCCCGAACTCGCGGAAGCGGTGCTCGCGGTTACCCGTTGAGCGTCGACGTTGGGAAATGCGCTTTAGTCGGTCACTTTGGCGACGTGACGTTACCTGTTTGCTTGGGGGAGTGGGTGAAAGCAGCACGATAGGCGCTTGGGGTCAGACCGGTCTTGCGAATGAAATGGTCGCGTAGCGAATCAATGGAACCGAGCCCGCTGCGGTGGGCGATGACCCCGACCGGCAGATCGGTAGTCTCCAAGAGTTCACGTGCGCGGTCGATCCGCAGCTGCAGCAGCCATTGCAGTGGGCTGAGTCCAGTTTCATCCCGGAAGCGTCGATTAAGCGTGCGAATACTGACCTTTGCGTGATCAGCCAAATCGGCGAGTGTGAGCTTGTCCTGAATCTTTGTCAGGGCCCAAGCCCGGGTCTGACTCAAGCTGGCAGGGGCCGCCGTAGGGACCGCCGCGGCGACGAACTGCGCTTGCCCGCCGGGGCGCACAGGTGCAACAACGGCCAGGCGTGCGATCGTATTTGCAACTGCCGCACCGTGATCGGTGCGAATGAGGTGCAGGCATAGGTCGATTCCGGCGGCCAATCCGGCCGACGTTACGACGGGCCCGTCTTCGACGAACAGCACTTCGGGTCGGACTTGCACGTGTGGATAGCGTTGCGCCAACTCCGTGGCGTAACGCCAGTGCGTCGTCGCGCACCGCCCGTCCAGCAAGCCCGCAGCAGCCAGGACGAACGCGCCGGTGCAGATCGACGCGATCCGCGCACCGCGACTTGCGGCCTCCTGCAACACCGAAACCAGTTCGGGTGCGACCTCGTCGCGGGCGCCGGTACCGGTAACGAGAACGGTATCGGCGCCGCCGATCACCTCCAGTGAGCCGGTGACGATTACGTCGAACCCACCTCGCGTGGCCAACGGTCCGGGCACCGGTGTGCAGGCGCGGACTGCGTAGGCTTCGCGGCCATCGATCTGCACGCCGCCGAACAGCAGGTCGGGGATCGATAGCTCGAACGCACCGACCGGTGGGACGGCGACCACCGCAATGTGATGAATGGCCAGAACCTCCCTAAGTGTGGCATTTATGCCACTAGCGCAGTGTAGCCGGCCGCACGAATAGTGGGACTTCAATGCCCTGAAGGAGAAACATGTCCGTGAAAGTTGTTGTCGGAGCCGGTGGTGCGGGTGTAGCGACCGCTGAGCTGCTCGCCGACTCTGGCCATGAGGTACGGCTGATCACCCGGCGCGGCAGCGGTCCGAGCCATCCGCAGATCCGGCGGATCGCGGTTGATGCGTCGAAAACCGACGAGTTGATGGGTGCGCTCAAGGGGGTCACTACCCTCTACAACTGCGCCGCCCCGCCGTATCACCTGTGGCGCACGCGCCTTCCCGCCCTCGCTTCCGGCATGCTCAACGCCGCGATCGCGGCTGGGGCGGATTACGTGATGTTGGGCAATCTGTACGGCTACGGCCCCGTGACCGGCTCGATCACCGAACACTCGCCGCTGAAACCGAACTCGATAAAAGGCGAACTGCGCGCAGAAGTCTGGATGCAGGCAAAGGCCGCGCATGACGCCGGCCGGGTCCGCGCAACCGAGGTCCGCGCCAGCGATTTCATCGGCCGTGGCGCCATCTCGGTGTTCACGATCATGGTCGCGCCCAAGGTGCTTGCCGGCAAAACAGCACTATTCCCGGCCGATCTCGATGCGCCACACAGCTGGACCGGAACCGTCGATGCCGCGCGCGCTCTGGTCGCTGCGGGCGCCGACGAGCGTAGTTGGGGACGACCGTGGCACGTTCCGACCAACCCCGCGGTGTCGCCGCGCCAGTTGGCGACGGTATTGGCCGACTGCGCTCGAGTCGGCGCACCCAAGCTCCGCCGCATGCCGGGCTGGTTGCTGGCTGCGGCGGCGTTGGGCTCCAAAGTGGTCCGCGAGTTGCCCGAGATGCAGTATCAGCTCCAAAAGCCGTTCGTGATGGATTCCTCGGAGACTGTGCACACGTTCGGCCTGACCCCGACTGCGCTTGACGAGATCCTGCATGACGGCCTTTCCCACGGGCGCGGCCCTATCGCGACAGCTCGCGGAACGCGATCATGACGCAAGTCCACGAATGCTGCGAACTGGGTGCGTCGGTGCACCAGGTGTGGAGGCTAGTCGCCGATTTCGGCGGATTCGTCGAGATGCTGGTCGCCTCGCGTGACGGCACGGTCAGGACCCGCGGGGCCGGTATCGGGATGCTTCGCACCGTCACGGTCGATGGCGAGTGCATGGTCGAACGGCTCGACGAGATCGACGAGGAGCAATGGCGAACCCGTTACTCCATGATTATGACCGGACCGTTTCCCGTGGCCGATTACCGGGCAACCATCACCTTGCATCCGCTCGGCGAGAACAGGTGCGCGCTGAGTTGGGTGGGCTCCTTCATCCCCGTCGGTGCCAACGAATCCGATGCCGCAGCGGCGGTGCGCTCGGTCTACAGCGAGGGAATGGCATTGATGCGCGGCCGGTTTGGGAGCTGACACGGTCTGCCCGCACGGGACCCACTCAGACCGTGACGAAGTCGGCCATCATCGCCATGTCCTCGTGCTCGAGGTGTGGCAATGGACCAGATACGTTCCGCGATAGTCGGTGAACCGCACGATCACTTCCACCGCTTCAGCCGGTGCAACGTCGATGGTGTCCTTCCAACCATGATCGCAGCGCCGGGGGGTCTGTTGTTGCGCGAAGACTTGAAAGTGGTTGAGATGGACATGATCGGATCACGTCGAGCGCCATCCGACCCGTGGGTTGTCGAAGGTCATGGTCTGGCGGCTTCAGCGCCAGGCCTGCTGCCAAGACTGGATGCGTTCGGCCAGTTCGGGCCCGCGGTCCTCCTGGATGAAGTGGCTGGCGTTGATGCGGGCGTGTGGCTGGCCCGCGGCCCCGGGAATGTGCTTGATCAGTGCGCTGTCCGCCCGCCCGAGGATCGGATCGCGGGCCCCGAAGATGGCGAGGAACGGCTTTTCCCAGCGGCCGAGGGCGTCCCAGGCCTTCCTGTTGGCCGGGATCGCCGGATCGGTGGGCGAGGTGGGGACCAGCCGAGGGAACGCTCGCGCCCCGGCCTGATACGACTTGTCGGGGAAGGGCGCGTCGTACCCGGCGCGGACCTTCGACGGCACCCGGCGAACGGTCCCGGCGCTGACGATGCGGCCCGCGGGCAGCACGGGGGAGTAGCGGGCGAAGGCGCGCCAGGCATAGAAGGCGGGCGGGGTGCGCCGTTGCGCCGTGGGCAGGAAACCGTTGGCCACCACCAGCCGCCCGATGCGGTCGGACTGCTCGGCGGCGATGCGCAGCCCGATCAACGATCCCCAGTCCTGCACGAACAACGTGACGTCCCTGAGGTTGAGGTGCTCGAACCAGGAGGTCACCCATTCGACGTGCCGCTGGTAGGTGTAGTCCTCGACCCGGCTGGGCTTGTCCGAACGGCCGAAACCGATCAGATCGGGTGCCAGCACACGGTTCCCGGCGTCGGTCAGGGGAGGGATCATCGTGCGGTAGAGGTAGCTCCACGTGGGCTCGCCGTGCAAAAGCACGATCGGCGGCCCTTCGATCGTCCCCTCGTCGAGGTAGTGCATGCGCAGCGGGCGAGTGTCACTTGCGGTTACGTCCAGGTAGTGCCCAACGAACGGGTAGTCCTCCAGGTTTTCGAATCGGGAGTCCGGGGTTCGCAGCACATGCATATTCAGCTCCTCCGGTGAACCGGCACCTCTGCTAGCCTCTCTCGCCGGCGCGAGTTCGTCTAGTAGCAGATTCATTGAGGTGAGCCCAAAGGGCTACAACGCCATTGCCTAGCGCGCGTCGGCCAAGGCCCGGCCCATGCGCGACAGGGCCTCGCGCAGAATGACTTGCGAGGTGGCGAAGTTCAATCGCACGTGTCCGTTTCCGCCGGTTCCGAACACGTGGCCGGAACTGAGCGCTACCCGCGCGTGATCGAGGAACCAGCGGGCGGGCCCGGACAGGTCGGCGACCACCGCAAGGCCGTCGGCGGCCTCCTCGACGAAACCGAGTTCCCGGCAATCCAGCCACGCGAGGTAGGTGCCTTGCGGCCATTGGTATTTCACTCCGGGAAGGTGTTCGGCGACCAGCTCGCCCAGCAATGTCCGGTTCTCGTCGAGGCCCCGCAAGGTCGCGTCGAGCCAGTCGGCGCCGCTGCGAAATGCCTCGGCGTGGGCGATGACGCCGAGATGGCTGGGCCCGTGGCTGACCTCCTCGGGCATCCTGTCCAGGTCGGCGGCCGCCTCCGGTCCGGCGATGGCCAGGGCCGCCTTCAAACCGGACAGATTCCAAGCCTTCGACGCCGAGGTCAAAGCGAAGGCGTTCTCGGCGCCGGGGACGGTGAGAAAGGGCGTGAAGCGCGATCCGGGCAGGATGACGGGCGCGTGGATCTCGTCGGACACCACCCGCACGCCGAACCGCCGGGCGAGCTCGGCGACCCCGCGCAGTTCGTCGGCGGTGTGTACCGATCCGGTCGGGTTGTGGGGATTGCACAACAGATAGGCGATCTTCGCGTCGCTGGGAGCCCCCGCACGGGCCCGAACAAAGGCATTCTCCAAGGCGCCCAAGTCAATTCGCCCATCGCGCAGCGGCGCCTCGATCACCTGACGGCCGTCGTGGGTGACGAAAGCGTAGAACGGCGCGTAGACCGGCGGGTTGACGACGACCGCGTCGCCGCGATCGGTCAGCAGGCGCAACACCTCGACGACACCGAGCATGACGTCGGGAACCAGCGCTGTGCGGCTCACGTCGAGATCGTTCCACTGCCAATGCCGCGCCGCGAATTCGCTGACCGCTTCGGCCAGCGCGGTGCCGCAGGGATATCCGGTGTCGCCGCCGTCGATGGCCTCGCGTAGCGCCTGCGCTACCGTCGGCGCCAATTTCACGTCCATCTCGGCGACCCACAGCGGCAGGACGTCGGCGGGATGTGCGCGCCATTTCATGCTGGTGCGCAGCCGCAGCTGGGCCAGGGTGAGTTCCTCGAGCGGATTAACCGTCACGCCCGCAGAGTAACCGGCGTGACCTACCCGCCGACAAACGCTTTTTGCGGGATCGTCAACGGCAGGTCCACCGAACTGAGCAATCCCGGTTGGGCGGCAACGACATACGGCACGGCGTTGACGACACGCATCGCGGTGGCGACCATGGCGCCCGCCCCGGACGTCATCCCACCGATGCCCGCCTTCGCGGGATCTTTCAGCGTCGCCGCCAGCGTGCAGTCGATGTCCGGATCGCCGGAAATCATCACGCGATAGGACAGATCGCCAATCCCTTTGGGCCACTCGGGGGCGACG
>NZ_LZLL01000619.1:0-11430 GCF_001669335.1 Mycobacterium sp. 1245852.3
CGACCACCAGCACCGGGGCGGTGACCCCGGCCAGCAGGGCGTGCTGGTCGGGCCGGGCGGACACCACGCTGCGCACCGCCCAGCGCACCGAATCGGTGTTCACCGACTGCACGGCTGCCTGCACGGTCGCCACCACGTCCGGGCGGGTGCGCAGCGTCGTCGGGCCCAAGAAGGCGCGGACGGCCGAGCGGGTCAGCGGCGGCCGGATGCCGCCCAGCAACCTCGCCAACCGGAGCATGGCGGCGTACTGAATCTTTTGCGCAACAGGGGCTTTCGAGGCCGTGCAATTCATCAGCACCGCGCGGTCGAGGCGGTCGGGGTAGCGGGCGGCGAAGGTGCCGCCGATCATGCCGCCCCATGAGTTGCCGACGAAGTGGGCCCTGTCGAGGTCGAGGCCGTCCAGCAACTCGACGACGCAGCGGGCGCAATCGGTGAAGTCGAACATCGCGCGCAGCGGCGCACTGCCGCCGTGGCCGGGTGGATCGATGAGCACCAGCCGATGGCTGTCGCCGAAGCGCGCGGCCTGGCCGGCCCACAGGTCGCCCGTCATCAACAGGCTGGGCCACATCAGGACCGCGGGCCCGGTGCCCGCGCTGACCTGGACGTGCAGCGTTCCGAGAACCGTGTCGACGAACCGCGAAGCCAGCCGGGGGTTATTGGCGGTCACGCTGCCTCCTGACGTCCAATCGTGCGCGGCAGATGCCACACAGCCGTCCTGATGATTTTCCGCGTCGGTGATACTGATGCGGTGACGAACAACGATGTTCATCCTGACCTGCAACGATTTGTCCGCATCGCCCCACGCCGGCTCGTGGGTCCCCGGACCCTGCCGCTCATGCGGGCGGGGATCGCGTGGCGGGGACGCCTCGGCAAGCCCGTGGCCGGGGTCGAGGTGGTCACCCTGGATTCGGGGGCCGGCGTTCGGCTGTTCCGGCCCGCCGGGGTCACCGAAACCACGCCCGCGCTGTTGTGGATCCACGGCGGCGGATACGTGATCGGCACCGCCCAGCAGGATGACCAGCTCTGCAGCGGCTTCAGCAGGCGGCTGGGCATCACCGTCGCATCGGTGGAATACCGCCTGGCGCCCGAACATCCGTATCCCACGCCGCTGGAAGACTGCTATTCGGCGCTGACCTGGCTGGCCGGGCTGCCCTCGGTGGACCGCTACCGCATCGCCATCGGCGGCGCCAGCGCCGGCGGCGGCCTCGCGGCGGCCCTTGCCCTGCTGGCCCGCGACCGTGCCGAGCTCAGCCCGGCATTTCAGCTGCTGACCTATCCCATGCTCGATGACCGCAGTTCGGCCACCGCACCCCGGGCGCACTACCGGCTGTGGGACAACCGCAGCAACAAGTTCGGCTGGGCGGCCTATCTCGGCAACGCCGACCCCGCGGCGGCCGTCCCCGGCCGCCGCGACGACCTCAGCGGATTGCCGCCGGCCTGGATCGGGGTGGGCACGCACGACCTGTTCCACGACGAAGACCTCGCCTACGCCGAGCGCCTGACCGCCGCGGGGGTGCCGTGCCAGGTCGAAACCATTCCGGGCGCCTTCCACGGCTTCGACCTGGTGTTGCCGAAAGCCCAAGTGTCGCGGCGGTTTTTCGACAGCCAATGCAACAGTCTGCGCGCCGCGCTCAGCCCGGCCACCTGACAGCACCTCACATCGCGAAGTAGATCAGCTCACCGCCGATGACGGTCGCCGCCACCAGGCCGGCGTCCAGGGCGGCCAGCGCCGTCTGCGGCGGTTCGTTGAGCACACACAGGTCGCCCGGCTGCCCGATGTCCACGGTGCGCGGCCGGCCCGGCTGATCGGCCCGGCCCAGGAACATCGTCAAAGCCTCTCGCGCCGAGACGCATTCGCGCGGGCCCAAGACGGCGCCCTGAACCGTGGTGCGGTGCACCGCGGCGCGCATCGCCGTCCAGGGATCGCCGTGGCCGAACGGCATGTCGGTGGACAGCGCGACCGGCACCCGCGCCTTGCGCAGGGATGCGACACGCCACAGCTGATCGTGTTCGGCGGCGGGGACCTCGGCGAGGTATTGGTCGCCACGCTCGGCGACGAAGTTGGGCTGCGTCACCACCGTGACCCCGAGCTCGGCGAGGTCGGCCAGATTGTCGTCGGGCACCACCGCGGCGTGTTCGATGCGGTCCCGCGGGTGGCCGCCCGCCTCGCGCAGGGCCGCGATGGTCACCACCAGCTGGGCGGCGGTCACGCAGTGCACGGCGACGGGCCGGCCGCTATCGTGCTGGTGCGTAACCCATTCCGTGAGCGCCTCGAGGTCCAGGCTGTCGTCGTGCAGGATCTTCTTGCCCGGTGACAGGAAGCTCAGCCGGGGCCGGAACTCGCCTCGCCGGTGCGCCTCCGTCAGCGACGCCATGTCGTCGGCGTCCAGGTCCGGGGTGGCGTCGGTGACGCCGGTGACACCGGTCGCGGTGATCCGGCGGCTCAGTTCGGCCAGATCGGTTTCGCGCCGCTGCAGGGCCAGCGACCAGCCGCGGTCGGCGCTGCGCAGCCGACCGTCGGGATGCTCGGACAGGCCGACCCGGCCCAGCGCTTCGGAATTGAGGATCCACAGCGCCCCGCTGCGGTGCTGGATGCGCACCGGAATGTGGGGAACGATGGCGTCCAGCGTACCCCGATCGAGTTCTCCGGCCACCGAATCGTGGTAGCCGACAGCGCGAATCCAGCCGTCGGGGCCCGGTGTGGCGTTGGTCAGCAATTGGGTGAGCTCGGTTTCGGTGCTGACCCCGGGCGGCCCGACGAGAAACGAATCCTGCGCCGAGGCCGCCGAGCGCAGGTGCACGTGGTGGTCGTGCAGGCCGGGCAGGACGGTGCCGCCGCGGGCGTACAGCACGCCCTCCCCCGGGCGCGCCACCAGGCCCTCACCCGGCGGCGCGATCTCTTCGATCAGCGCGCCCACCCGGATGTCCGCTGCCCTCCCGTCCAGCAAGGTGGCCCGCTGAATTAGCATGGTAGGCAACGCCTTTGGTCGACCAGGCGCCGCACCGCCTCGTTGTCGGCGCCCAGTCCGGACGCCGGCGGTGCTGCCGGTGGGGCCGACGGCGCCGACACGGGTGCGCCCGATGCCGAGGGCCCGGTCGGTAGCGCCGCGTAGGTCGCGGCGACCCCGGCCATGCAGATGCGGATCAACTCGCCGCCGCCGCGGCCCAGGGCTTCGGCCACCGCCAGGGCCGCCTCCAGCCCGGTCAGCGGGTCGGCGATGGCGTCGCCGCAGAACACCGGCCCGTCGGCGCCGGTGCCGACCAGCCCACCGGCCACCGCGGTGTCGTCGCCGAATCC
The DNA here is from genome assembly GCF_001669335.1 of Mycobacterium sp. 1245852.3. Classification (NCBI taxonomy): domain Bacteria; kingdom Bacillati; phylum Actinomycetota; class Actinomycetes; order Mycobacteriales; family Mycobacteriaceae; genus Mycobacterium; species Mycobacterium sp. 1245852.3. The sequence continues at coordinate 3,299 of NZ_LZLL01000619.1, forward strand.
CGGTCTGTGGCCGTCGTATCCGGTGATTTGCAGCCAGATTCGGCCGGCGCGCGCCGTGATGTCCTCGGGCCCGAGCCCCCGGCGCGCCAGTGTCGCGGGGCGCGAGCCCTCGATGACGATGTCGCTGGCGGCCAGCAGTTCCCGCAGTTCGTCGGCCTGGGTGTCGAAATCGATTCCATAGCAGAGCTTTTGGCCGTTGATCCAGTCGAAAAAGGCCGGGTTTCCGGCCCGGGTGCCGTCGGGACGTCGCGGGCTTTCGACCTTGACGACGGTCGCACCGGCACGCGCGAGCAGGCCCGCGCACAAAGGACCCGCCCACATCGAGGACAGGTCGGCCACCAGCAGCCCCTGCGGGCCGCGCGGCGCCAACCGCGATCCCTGGACCCGGATCCGCGGCGGCGCGGGCGCCGCCTCGCCCAGGCCCGCCACCGGAATGTCGAGCAGCCCCGCGCGTTCGACGATCTCGGCCACCCGGCGGGTGCCCGCCCAGCGCTGCAACACCGGCCACGGGTCGGCGGGCATGTCGTCGGCCTGCAGCAGCGCCGGGACGGCGTCGAGGTCGTCGGCGCGCGACAGAGTCAGCGCGCACCAGCCATCCCGGGCGGCGAGCAGCCGCGTGGCGCCGCCCGGTGACACCCGCCCGGCGCGGCTCAAGCCCAGCAACGCCGCCCGCCCCGTCAGCACGCTCGGCGCATCGACACCGACGCCCAGCCTGTCGCCGATGGCCGCCGCGATCTCGTCGGCGCGGGTCAGCAGGTTGGCGCGGGAGAAGTCGGCGGGACCGTCGGGCAGGCCGGTCAAATAGGCCAGCCCGCTACTTCCCCATTTGGTGGCGGCCGAGCTCACGTCCCCATTGTGCGCGTGGCGCACGTCGGCCTCAGAACTGCAGCGCGTGAAACCGCCAGTCCAGCACCGGACGGTCCGGCTCGGCCGCGGTGTCGCTGACCGCATAGACCAGCGAACGCAGCCCCAGCACGCCCCCGTGCCCGGTGGGCTCGGCCGATTCGACGTGCAGTTCGCTGTAGAGGGTGTCGCCCTCGTGCACCGGCCCGGTGTGATCGCAGGATTGCCAGTTCAACACCGTCACCAGATTGGGCAGTAACCTGCTGGCCTGCGCCAAGGCCAGCCCGATGGTATGCCCGCCGTACACCAGCCGACGCCCACCGACTCGCGAATCATGGTGTGTGGCAGCGATATTCAAGGTCAGCCGGGCGAGCTCGGGTGCACTGCTCACCACGTCGGCGGTGCTGTGTAGCACCGAACCCGCCAGGCCGGCGTCGAAGTGCGGACCGGGCGCCTTGTTGCGGAACACCTCGCCGTCCCATTGCGCGGTCGGATCGTGGGCCGGGCCGGGCACGTCGGCGCCGATGCCGGACAGATCGTCGTGCGGCCCGTCCTCGGGCTGCCAATCCGGGCCGGCGGGCAGCATGCCGCAGCGGTAGAAGTCGAGCACCAATTGATCGGCCTGGTCGATGGTGATCATCCGCAGCGCCGCCAGCCCCGTCGGCGCCCGCCCCGGCTTGGGCGAATTCGCCCGCAGCCCAACCACTTCGGTGCGGGTGTAGAGGGAATCACCGATCACCGGGAAACGGTGAAACACCAGGCCCCGATAGAACAGGTTGGCCTTGACCCGCTGGGTCACCAGCGTCGACTGCCCGATCGCCACGTCGCACACCAGCCCCGGATGGGCCAGCGGCGCCGGCAGGCCCGTCACCGCCGCACACAGGTCGGCGTCCAGCGCCAACCGCAGCCGGTCGCCGACGATCGCCTGATGGGCCCCCGCCAACCCGGACGACAGCGTCATCGACGGCGCCCAGTCGAACACCTGCCCCACCGAGAGGTCGTCGAAGTACGGCCCGCCCTCGCGGATTGCCGCATACCCGTCACTCGTCACAACGCCCCATGCTGGCAGGCTGTGGAATCAAGGGTCAATTCGGATCAAACCCCCAACGTCGACTTGCTGACGTCAATTCGTACGGTTTTGCCCATCAAGTCGACGTTCGGCGCAATCGGTTAGGTGATCACAGGTGAACGACGAAGAAGAGATGCTGGTCGCCACGGTGCGGGCGTTCATCGACCGCGACGTCAAACCGAGCATCCGCGAGTTCGAGCACGCCAACACCTACCCCGAGGCGTGGATCGAGCAGATGAAGCGGATCGGGATCTACGGTCTGGCCGTTCCGGAGGAATACGGCGGGTCGCCGGTCTCCATGCCGTGCTACGTGCGAGTCACCGAGGAATTGGCGCGCGGCTGGATGAGCCTGGCCGGTGCGATGGGCGGCCACACCGTGGTGGCCAAGCTGCTGACTCTGTTCGGCACCGAGGAGCAGAAGCGGAGCTACCTGCCGCGGATGGCCAGTGGCGAGGTGCGCGCCACCATGGCGCTGACCGAACCCGGCGGCGGTTCGGATCTGCAGAACATGACCACCACCGCGCTTCCCGCGGCTCCCGGCGACGCCGATCACCTGGTGATCAACGGATCCAAGACCTGGATCAGCAACGCGCGCCGTTCCGGGCTGATCGCGCTGCTATGCAAGACCGACCCAGACGCCACGCCCCGCCACAAGGGCATCTCGATCGTGCTCGTCGAGCACGGGCCGGGCCTTACGGTGTCGCGGGACCTGCCGAAGCTGGGTTACAAGGGCGTCGAGTCGTGCGAGCTGTCGTTCGACGACTTCCGGGTGCCCCGCTCGGCGATACTGGGTGACGTTGCCGGCGAAGGCTTTTCACAGATGATGAAGGGGCTCGAGACCGGACGCATCCAGGTGGCCTCCCGCGCCTTGGGCGTCGCCACCGCCGCGCTCGAAGATGCGCTGGCCTACGCCCAGCAGCGCGAGAGCTTCGGCCAACCCATCTGGCAGCACCAGTCGATCGGCAACTACCTGGCCGACATGGCGACCAAACTCACCGCGGCCCGCCAGCTCACCCGGTACGCCGCCGAGCGCTACGACAGCGGCGAACGCTGCGACATGGAAGCCGGGATGGCCAAACTGTTCGCCTCCGAGGTCGCCATGGAGATCGCGCTGAACGCGGTGCGAATCCACGGCGGCTACGGCTATTCCACCGAATACGACGTGGAACGCTACTTCCGGGACGCGCCGCTGATGATCGTCGGCGAAGGCACCAACGAGATCCAGCGCAACGTGATCGCCCGCCAGCTGGTGACGCGGGGCGGGATCTGATCCGGCCCGCAAATCTCACGGACCGGAGCAAAGTTTGGGAGTATATTTGCCTGACTTCTCCGGCCGGCAAACCGGAACGGCAGTAAAGCTGTTCGCCAACCGAGGGAACCACAGGGAAAGGCAGCCGCCATGAGTTATCCTCCCGTGCCGCCCGGAGGTTCGCCAGAATGGCCGGGGCAGCGACCGGAATGGCAAGGCCAGCAACCGGAATGGCAGGCTCAGCAGCCGCCCGGGTGGCAGGGCCAGCCTCCGCCGGCCGGATGGCCGGCACCCCAGCCGGGATGGCAGGAGCCCGAGAATTATCTGGTTTGGGCGATCCTGGTCACGGTGCTGTGCTGCCTGCCGTTCGGAATCGTGTCCATCGTCCACTCCACTAAGGTGTCCGGGCTGTGGGCCCAGGGCCGCTACGCCGAGGCCCAGGAGGCGTCCAACAACGCCAAGAAGTGGGCCATCATCGGCGCGGTCGTGGGTGCCGTCGCGGCGGTGATCGGTGTGGTGCTGTGGTTCGCCATGTTCGCGGCGATCGTGTCGTCCATCCCGTCCACGACCACCACCACCTATTCGAGTTTCTGAACCTCGTCAACCAACCCCCATTCCAGCGCGGTCGGCACGCCGACGGTGCGCCCGGACAACACGAGATACGCTGTGCGCCAACGGCCTATCCGCCGTGTGACGCTGACTGTGCCGCCGGCGCCGGGAAGCAGTCCCAGCGCCAATTCGGGTAGCCCGAACACCGCGTCGTCGCGGGCGGTGACCCACCCGCAGAACGCCGCCATCTCCAGTCCGCTGCCCATCACCCGGCCGTGCACCTCGGCCCGGCACGCCCGGCCGAGCCTGGCCGCCAGCGCGTCGAGCGCCAGGGCCGGGCTGTAGCGGGTACGGGCCAGGTGCGCACTCGCCGGGTCGGCGAACGTGCCGAACTCGGCGAGGTCGCCGCCGCTGCAGAACGACGGGCCGTTGCCGCTCAACACGACGCCGGTGACCGACGGATCCAGCTGCGCGACGGCCAGGGCCTCCAACAGCGCCGCGCGCGCATCGGTGGAGAACGCGTTGTGCCGCTGGGGCCGGTTGAACGCGATGCGCACGACGTCGCCGTCGCGCGTCACCCGCACCGGGTCGGCGATCTCGGGGACGCATGCCGGGCCCCGCTCACTCAGCCACCGCGCGAACTCCGGGCCGGCCTGCAGGGTCGAGTACGCCAACGACTCGGTCGTCACTCCGGACAGCGTCGGGCCCAGTGGGTCCACCGCGCGCAGGACGTCGTCACAGACCCCACTGGCGTGCGGCCACCGATCGCAGCGTGCCGTCAGTTCGTCCACCGTCGCCGACAGCGAGTCGACGGTGACCACCCGCCGGTCGGCGCAGGGATCTTCGGTCAGCGTGAAAGTTGCCGCCGCAAGCCAGGATTCGGCCGCATCGATGTCAGCGGCCGAGCCGACGGCGACGATCACCCCGGGCGGCGACCCCGGGCCGTCGTGCGGCGCACTCGACAGGTCGACCACCCGGAGCATGACTCACACCGAGTACTTCTCGATCAGCCCATTCTTGTAGAGCTTGCCGGTGTCGGTGCGCGGCAGCTGCGCTTCGAAGGCGATCGATCGCGGGCATTTGTAGTGCGCCAAGCGGTCTCGCAGCCACGCGGTCAGCTCGTCGGCGAATTCGTCGGTGGCATCGGCCGCGTCGACGGTCTGCACGGCCGCCACCACCCGCTGGCCCATCTCGTCGTCGGGCACCCCGAACACCGCGGCGTCCAACACCTTCGGGTGGGTGACCAGAAGGTTCTCGGCTTCCTGCGGGTAGATGTTCACCCCGCCGGAGATGATCATGTGGTGGCGCCGGTCGGTCAGGTACAGGTAGCCCTCGTCGTCCAGGTAGCCGATGTCCCCGACGGTGGCCCAGCCGTGCTTGTCGCGCGATGAGGCGGTTTTGGTTGGGTCGTTGAGGTATTCGAACGAGTACCCACCCTCGAAGTAGATCTCGCCGGCCTGTCCTGGCGGCAGCTCGTTGCCGTGCTCGTCGAGAATGTGCACGGCGCCGCCCATGGGTTTGCCGACCGAGCCCGGATGGGCCAGCCAGTCTTCGGCGGTGATCAGCGTCGATCCGTGCGCCTCGGAGGACGCGTAGTACTCGTCGATGATCGGCCCCCACCAGTCGATCATCTGCTTCTTGATCTCCACCGGGCACGGGGCCGCCGCGTGCATCACCCGCTGCAGGCTGGACAGGTCGTACGAATGACGCACCTGCTCAGGCAGTTTCAGCATCCGGGTGAACATCGCCGGCACGAATTGGCCGTGCGTGACCCGGTGGCGCGCGATGACGTCCAGGCAGCCTTCGGCGTCGAACTTCTCCATGACGACCGTGGTGATGCCGCCGGCCTGCGCGCTCATCGACCACACCGACGGCGCCGTGTGGTACAGCGGCGCCGGGCTGAGGTACACCGAATCGGGCGTCATCCAGAAACTGACCAGCGCCGACATCATGCCGGGCGCCTCGGCCGGTGGCACGTGCGGCAATTCGCGTTTGATGCCCTTGGGCCGGCCGGTGGTGCCCGACGAGTACTGCAACAGATCGCCCTCGATCTCGTCGGCGATCGGGGTATCGGGCAGTCCGGCAACGCATTCCGGGTAGCGCTCCCAATTCGGCAGGTCGCCATCGGCGATCAGCAGCAGCTCGGGCAGCCCGCCGGGGAGGTGCTCGGCCAGGCCGGCAAGCGTGTCACGCAGCGCCGCCGAGCCGATGATGGCTTTGGCGCTGCTGTTGTCGATGATGTAGGCCGCCTCTGCCGCGGTCAGGTGGGTGTTGATCGGCACGTAGTACAAACCGCTGCGACGAGCCGCCCACATCACCGCGTGGATGTGCTCGTTGTTCTCCATCAGGATGGCGACCGTGTCGCCCTCACGCAGGCCCGCCTGGCGGAACCGGTGCGCCAGGCGATTGGCTCGCGCTTCGAGGTCGTCGAAGGTGATGACCGTCCCGGACGGGTACAGGATGACAGCAGGTTTGTCGGCGCCGATATACGGGCGGATCTGCATGCGCAGACTGTACCGCCGCCAAACTTGACGGGTGTTAAGTGGTCGGCGGCCGCGGCTCCGCCCCCGCTCCAGCAAAGCGTTTCGCGGCGCCGGCCGACGCCCTCGCGGCGCCGTCGCGATGCGCGCGTCCGGTCATTTTGGGCGCCGGCCGCGGCCCGCGGAAAGTCGCCGCCGATAACGCAGTTAAGTACAATGCCGTTGGCCGTGGAAGTCAGCCTTGGCGGGTACGCCACTTCGCACCGGAGGTGCGCATGACCGCCGAGCAGGCATCCGAGCCCGCGGCATGCGCCGCTGCCCCGCCGGCCCCCGCGGTCGCGCCGTCCGACTACGTCGACGGCATGGAGCGCCTGGTGCATGCGGTTCAGGAGCTCTCGCTGGCGCGCACCCTGCCCGACATCCAGCGGATCGTGCGCACCCGGGCCCGGGAGCTCACCGGGTGTGACGGAGCCACGTTCGTGCTGCGGGACGATGACCGGTGCTACTACGCCGACGAGGATGCGATCGCCCCGCTGTGGAAGGGCAGCCGCTTACCGATCAGGTCCTGCATCAGCGGGTGGGCGATGCTCAACCGCGACGCGGCGGTCATCCCGGACATCTACCGCGACTCGCGCATCCCGCACACCTTGTACCGCCCCACCTTCGTCAAGAGCCTGGTGATGGTGCCGATCCGCAAGCTCGATCCGATCGGCGCGATCGGAAATTACTGGGCCGCCCCGCATCAGCCGTCCGAACACGAGGTGCACCTGCTGCAGGCCCTGGCCGACTCGACCTCGATCGCCATGGAGAACGTCCAGCTGTACTCCGAACTGGAACAGCGGGTGCGCGATCGCACCGCCGCGCTGGAGCGCGCCAACGAGGAGATCCGCCGGCTGTCGGTGACCGACGAGCTGACCGGACTGAACAATCGTCGCGGCTTCTACCTGCTGGCCGAGCAGAAACTCCGTGGAGCCCACCACCTCGGCCACAACTGCGTGCTCGCCTTCCTCGACGTCGACGGCCTCAAGAAGGTCAACGACGAGCAGGGCCACGAGGTGGGCGACAAACTGCTCAGGGACGTCGCCCATGTGCTGCGGACGATTCGCCGCGAGTCCGACATCCTGGCCCGGATCGGGGGCGACGAATTCTGCGTGATGGTCACCGAGAACGGCGACGGCACAACGTCACTCGAGGAGCGACTCGCCGCGGCGTTCGGGAACTTCAACAAGACCGGGGATCGGCCCTACCGGGTGTCGGCCAGCATCGGGCTGGTGCGCGCACCGGTCTCCGACACCGCCGGCGTGGACGAACTACTGGCCCGCGCCGACGAGCTGATGTACGCGGAAAAGAAGGCCAGCCCCGATTCGCGTTTGGCGGGCTGATCGGTCAGCCCCCACCCGAGGGTGGGTCAGCCCGCTTCGGACAGCCGCTGCTTGAGGGCCTCGAACTCGTCGCGGACGCCGGTGGGCAGCTTGTCGCCGACGAACTCGAACCACTCCTCGATCAGGGGCAGTTCCTCGCGCCATTCGGCCGGGTCGACCGCCAGCGCCTTGGCCACGTCGCCGCCCTCGACGTCCAGGCCGTCGAGGTCCAGGTCGTCGGCCGTCGGCACGATGCCGATCGGGGTGTCCTGGCCGCCGGCCTGATGCTCGATGCGGTCCACGATCCACTTGAGCACCCGGCTGTTCTCGCCGAAGCCCGGCCACAGGAAGCCGCCGTCGGAGTCGCGGCGGAACCAGTTGACGAAGAACACCTTGGGCAGCTTGGACTCGTCGGAGTTCTTGCCCAGGTCGATCCAGTGCTGGAAGTAGTCACCGACGTGGTAGCCCAGGAACGGCAGCATAGCCATCGGGTCGCGGCGCACGGTGCCGACCTTGCCCTCGGCGGCGGCGGTCTGCTCGCTGCCCATGGTGGCCCCCATGAACACGCCGTGCTGCCAGTC
>NZ_LZLL01000620.1:0-21006 GCF_001669335.1 Mycobacterium sp. 1245852.3
CTCGGGGATGGGCACCGGCCCGCCGAGAGCCCTTGCACCCCAGACGATTTGAGCGGTCCGCTCGACCAGCGCGGTGATATGCAACACCTTGTCGGGCCGCGGTCCCACCGCCACCAGGCCGTGGTTGGCGATCAGCGCGGCGCCGCGGCCCTCGAGCGCCTTCACCGCGTTGGCGCCGACGTCGGGCGTGCCGGAGGCGGCGTAGTCGGTGCACCGGACGTCGCCGCCGCAATAGACCGCGAACTCGTCGATGCAGGCCGGGATCGGTTCGTGGGCGATGGCGAACATGGTGGCCCACACCGGATGGCTGTGAATGACGCTGCCGATGTCGTCGAACGCCCGATAACACGCCAGGTGCAGCTGCATCTCCGATGACGGCGCGCGGCCCTGCGCCGCCTGCAACACCGAGCCGTCGGCGTCGACGAGCACCAGGTCGTCGAGCTGCATGTCGCGGTAGTCGACCGACGACGGGGTGATGACGATGTGGCCGTCGGCGCGGCGCGCGGAGATGTTGCCGGCAGTCCCCTCGACCAGACCGCGGCGCAGCATGTCCTTGGCGGCGTCCAGCACCGCGGTTTCCGGGTTGTCCACGAACTTCATGGCCCTAACACCTCCGGGTTGACGATATGCGCGGGCGCGTTGCCGGCCAACAGCGCTTGCAGGTCGTCGGCCACCATCTGCGCCTGCCGCGCCTCGGTGTCGAAGGTGGCGCCCCCGATGTGCGGGGTCAGCACCACGTTTCCCATGCCCACCAGCGGGTGATCGGCCGGCAGCCACTCGCCGGCGAAGTGGTCGAGCCCCGCGGCGCCCACCTTGCCCGCGGTCAGGGCGTCCACCAGCGCATCGGTGTCGTGCAACTGGGCCCGGGCGGTGTTGAGGAAGACCACGCCGTCGCGCATGGCCGCGAACTCCCGCGCGCCGATCATGCCGGCCGTGTCGTCGGTGACCGGGGCGTGCATCGAGACCACGTCGGCCTCGGCCAGCAACTCGTCGAGGCTGTGCCGGGCGTCGGGGTTGTAGGGGTCGTGGGCGATGACGCGTAGGCCCAGCCCGGACAGCCGCCACCGCGTAGCGCGGCCGACCGCGCCGAGGCCCACCAGCCCCGCGGTGAGCCCGGCGATCTCGGCGGCGCGGAAGCGTTGATACGGGATGCTGCCGTCGCGAAAGATGTTGCCGCTGCGCACATCCGCGTCCGCGGTCAGCACGTGCCGGGTGGCGGCAAGCAGCAGGGCCACCGTCATCTCGGCGACGGCATCGGCGTTGCGGGCCGGCGTGTTCAGCACCGGGATGCCGGCCGCGGTGGCCCCGGCGACGTCGACGTTGTTGGGGTCGCCACGGGTGGACGCGATCACCCGCACGCCCGCGTCGAACACCGGGCCGCGCACCGAATCGCTTTCCACCACCACGATTTCGGCGCCCTCGCCGGTGATCCGATCGGCCAGCTGCTCGGCGCTGTAGATGCGCAGCGGGGTCTGCTCGATCCAGGGGTCGTAGACGACGTCGGCCAACTCCCGCAGTGTGGCGAAGCCCGGCCCACGCATCGGGGCGGTCACCAAGGCGCGCGGTTTGGACGTCACGAGTGCCAATGCTGGCGTACGGTGACGCCCGTGTCACGCAAAGACGTCACAATCGGCATCGACGTCGGCAGCACCGCGGTCAAGGCCATCGCCGCCGACCCCGACGGCAACGTGACGGCGCGCGTGCGCATCCCGCACGAGCTGCGGGTGCCCGAACCCGACCGGCTGGAGCACGACGCCGTGGCGGCGTGGCGGCGTGGGCCGTCGGCGGCGCTGGACCAACTGGTCGGGCAACCCGGAATCGCGGCGGTGGCCGTCTCGGCGATGGTGCCGTCGATGACCGCCGTCGACGACACCGGCACACCGATCACGCCGGGACTGCTCTACGGCGACGCGCGGGGCCGCACGCCCGGCGGCCCGGGCCCACAAGCGCCGCCGCTGCCCGCACTGGGCGAGGCCGCCGAGTTCTTGCGCTGGACGGCCGCCCACGCGCCGGGCGCCGCCGGCTACTGGCCCGCGCCGGCGGTGGCCAACCACGCGCTGTCGGGCCAGGCGGTCATCGACATCGCCACCGCCGCCACGGCGTTTCCCTTGTTCGACGGGACCGGCTGGAACCCCGAGGCATGCGCCGAGCGGGGCGCGCAGGTCTCGCAGCTGCCCCGGGTGGAAAGCATGGGGGCCGTCGTCGGGCAGGTCAACGGCAGCGAGGCCGCGCTGGCCACCGGCGCCATCGACGCGTTGTGCGAACAGATCGTCGCCGGTGCCGACCACGACGGCGACGTGCTGGTGATGTGCGGGACCACGCTGATCGTCTGGACGACGATCGCCGAGGCCCGCCAGATGCCCGGCCTGTGGACCATTCCGCACACCACGCCCGGCAAGAGCCAGATCGGCGGGGCCAGCAACGCCGGCGGGCTGTTCCTGTGCTGGGTGGATCGCGTTGTGGCACCGGCGGATCCGACGGCCGTGGAGCCCGGGCGGGTGCCGGTGTGGTCGCCCTATTTGCGGGGCGAGCGCACCCCGTTCCACGACCCGGACCGCCGGGGCGTGCTCGAGGCCCTGGATCTGACCCACGACGCCGCCGCGCTGCGGCGGGCCGCCTACGAGGCATCCGGCTTCGTGGTCCGCCAGCTCATCGAACTGTCCGGGACGCCGGTGTCACGCATCGTGGCCACCGGCGGCGGCACCCGGGTGGGGCCGTGGCTGCAAGCCATCGCCGACGCCACCGGGCGCCCGGTCGAGGTGTCCGGGGTGGCGGAGGGGGCCGCGCTGGGAGCGGCCTTCCTGGCGCGCATGGCGGCCGGCCTCGAGACGACCATCGCCGATGCCGCCCGATGGGTGCGCACCGAGCGCATCGTGGAGCCCGACCCCGCCTGGGCGAGCGCGGTCGGGGATCGTTACCAGCGCTTCCTGGAGTTGGGGAACCGCAGATGTAGCGCGGTGGTGCCACCGGCGATCTAGGCTGGTGCAATGACCGACCAGGACCGCAAAGCCGCCCGCCGCGAAATCGCCGACGCACTGTTGAAAGCCCTTGAACGACGGCACGAAGTACTCGACCTGATTGTGGAGGCGGGCAACAAATCGGAGGCGATCGACGCCATCGCCGGTTTGCTCGATACCTCGCGGACGGGCGCCGAAGCGGTATTCGGCTTGTCCTTCGACCGACTCACGAAGGATTCGCGAAAGACGATCCAGACCGAACTCGAGGACCTGAACAAGCAGCTGAGCTTCACCCTGGGCGAGCGTCCCGCGAGTTCGGGGGACACCCTCGAGCTGCGGCCGTTCTCCGCGAGCGAGGACCGCGACATCTTCCGCGTCCGCACCGAGGACATGGGTGGCGTGTCGGGCGACGGATCCGGCGGGCAGGCGGGCAACCTCGACGACGAGATCAGCGCCGCGCTGGGCCGGGTCGACGACGAGGAGGCCGCCTGGTTCGTGGCCATCGACCACGGCGAAAAGGTCGGCATGGTGTTCGGCGAGCTGGTCCGCGGCGAGGTCGACGTGCGGATCTGGATCCACCCCGATCACCGCAAGCGGGGTTACGGCACCGCCGCGCTGCGCAAGTCGCGCTCGGAGATGGCCTGGTGTTTCCCGGCCGTGCCGATGGTCGTGCGGGCGCCGGCGGCCAACCCCCACTGACCGTCAGGGCAGTACGGCGTCGACCGCGATGCTGTGCCGCAGCGACTCCAGGCTGTCGCCCGGTGGAAGGGGCAGCCCCGCCTCGGCGAACATGTCGGCGCGGGTGCGGGTCGACACTTGCCAGCCCAGGGCGCTCAGATACTGCGCTGCAGGCGTGCGCGCGCCGCGGTAGACCAGCGTCGACACGTCGACATCGAAGCCGAATTGCCCCCACCGCCTGGTCATCGCCTTGGCGCGCCTTTCCAGCAGCTCCGAGGTGCCGCCGTCGTGGTACTCGGTCGCCAGCCGGCTGCCCGGCGCGCTGAGCGTGGTGATCACGTCGAACAGGCTGTCCTGCGCCTGCGGCGGCAGATACATCAACAGACCCTCGGCGCTCCAGGCGCTGGGCCGCGACTCGTCGAAACCCTTGTCCCGCAGGGCGCCACGCCAGTCCTCGCGCAGGTCGACCGACACCGTGCGCAGCTGCGCGGTGGGCTTGGCCCCCAACGTGCCCAGCGTCGTGGACTTGAACTCGATGACGGCGGGCTGGTCGACCTCGTACACCACGGTGCCCGCCGGCCAGGCCAGGCGATAGGGGCGTGAGTCCAGGCCGGAGGCCACGATGACGACCTGGCGGATGCCGGAAGCGGTTGCGTCGGTGAAGAAGTCGTCGAAGTAGCGGGTGCGCACGGCCATCATGTTGGTCATCCGCTGCAGGTTGAATTCCGCGTCCGGGTCGGCGTCGGCATCGAGACCGCCGGTCTCATCGGTGATTTCGCCGTCGAGCACCCGGATGAAGAACTCGGCGCCCACCGCGCGGACCAGCGGGTCGGCGAACGGATCGTCGATCAGCGCGTCGGCCCGCTTACCGGCCAGCGCCCGGCAAGCGGCGACCCAGGTCGCCGTGGCGCCCACGCTCGAGGCCAGGTCCCAGGTGTCTCGATCGGTGCGGGTCACGACGCCTCCTCGGACAGGGTCGCGGTGACGTATCGGATGTCGGCGAAGGCCGCCATCGACGGCTGCTCGGGAAATTCGAAACCGTTGGCGGCATACAGTTCCGGGGTGCTGTGCACCGACGAGCGCCAGCCCCGCTCGGACAGGTAGGTCACGACGTCGTTGCGTTCGCCGGGGTACACCAGATCCGCCCAGTTGAGGTCCAGCCCCATCCGGCGCCAGCGCTCGCTGATCTCGCGGCCCCGCTTTTCGATGCGCCCGCGCATGTCGGGCACGTAGCCGGTGCCGATCCGGCTGCCGGGGGCGGACAGCGCGGTGATGCTGTCGAACAGGCGGTCCTGTGCCTCCGGCGGCAGATAACCCAGCAGGCCTTCGGCGCTCCACGCCGTGGGCGCGGCCGCATCAAATCCACCGCCGCGCAATGCGGCCGGCCAATCGTCGCGCAGGTCCACGCCCACCGCCCGCCGCTCGGCGCTCGGGGTTGCACCCAGGTCCGCCAGCGTGCGGGTCTTGAACTCGATCACCCGCGGCTGGTCGATCTCGTAGACCACGGTGCCGGGCGGCCAGGCCAGCCGGTAGGCCCGGGTGTCCAGTCCCGAGGCCAGGATGACGGCCTGGCGGATACCGGAGTCGGCGGCCCCCAGAAAGAACGAGTCGAAGAACCGGGTGCGGACCGCCATGCCCTCACCGAGCCGCCGCGCGGTGAACGCCGGATCATCCTCGGGGGTCTCGATGTCTCCATCCATCATCCGGATGAAGGCCTCGACGCCGACGGCGCGCACCAACGGCTCGGCGAAGGGATCGTCGATCAGCGGGTTGGGACCCTTGGATGCCAGCGCCCGCCGGGCGGCCACCGCGGTGGCGGTGGCTCCCACGCTGGACGCCAGATCCCAGCTGTCGCCGTCCGATCGCTTGCTGTCGGTCTCCGGCATGGCTAACGCAGGGTGGCGGTCACCGCGACGATGTTGCGGAACTGCGCCATCGCCTCGTCGTCGCGGAATTGCACGCCGTATTCACCGAACAGTTCGCGGCGCGGCCGGGCGGCCACCTCCCAGCCCTTACCGGTGAGGTAGTCGACGACGTTGCTGCGCTCGCCGTCGAAGAACAGCCCCGACAGGTCGATGTCGCAGCCGACTTTGGCCCACCTGTCGTTGAACTCCTGGGCGCGTTGCGACATCGTCGTGCCGGCGGTGTCGGGGTGATACTCGGTGGCCAGCCTGCTGCCGGGGGCGCTGAGCTCGGTGATGTTGTCGAAGAGCCGGTCCTGGGCGTCCGGCGGCAGGTACATCAGCAGTCCCTCGGCGCTCCACGACGTCGGCTGGGTCACGTCGAAGCCGCTGTCGCGCAACGCGGCCGGCCAGTCCTCGCGCAGATCGATGCTGACCGTGCGCCGCTCCGCGGCCGGGGCGGCACCCAGGTGCGACATCGTCGTGCTCTTGAACTCGACGACGGCGGGCTGATCGACCTCGTAGACCACGCTGCCGGCCGGCCAGCTCAACCGGTAGGCGCGGGAATCGAGGCCGGCGGCCAGGATCACCGCCTGGCGGACCCCGTCGCGGGCGGCGTCCAGGAAGAAGTCGTCGAAGAAGCGGGTGCGCACGGCGATCGAGTCGGTCTCCAGCCCCAGGTCCTTGCCGCTGCCCTGGTAGCCCTCGGATTCGGTGACCTCACCGTCGACCAGGCGCCGGAAGAAATCGAGGCCGACCGCGCGCACCAGGGGTGCGGCGAAGGGGTCGTTGATGATCGGATTGGAACCCTCGCTGGCCAGCGCGCGGGCCGCGGCGACCATGGTGGCCGTGGCGCCGACGCTCGAGGCCAAGTCCCAGCTGTCTTGGTCAGTGCGTGTCATGCTGCTCCCAAGTTATTTAGCAAATGCAACGAGTCAGGGGAACTCTACGCCTCGCGGCTTACGGCTTGCTGTGTTTTTCTCCCGTGGGGCGGCGGCGACGCAAACGCCCGGTTAACCGCGCCGCGGGCGGTCTCACAGAGGGGCGCAGTAAAGGCCCTGACCAGAGCTGCCCGTACCAGCTGTTAGTCTCGTACACGGTTTGACGCGCTGTAGATTAGTCGGCCGTACGTCCTGGCCTGCGGGTGTTGGGCGCGTGATGCAGGAAACCCCCGGCTGCGCAGGAGGAAGAGTTGCTTTCCGCTTTCATCTCATCGCTGCGGACAGTCGACCTGAGACGGAAGATCCTCTTCACGCTTGGCATCGTCGTCTTGTATCGGGTCGGCGCCGCGTTACCGTCCCCTGGCGTCAACTACCCGAACGTCCAGCAGTGCATCAAAGAGGCCAGCGGTGGCGCGGCCGGACAGATCTACTCGCTGATCAACCTGTTCTCCGGTGGTGCCCTGCTCAAACTCACCGTGTTCGCGGTGGGGGTGATGCCCTACATCACGGCCAGCATCATCGTGCAGCTGCTCACGGTCGTCATCCCGCGGTTCGAGGAACTGCGCAAGGAAGGCCAATCGGGCCAGGCCAAGATGACGCAGTACACCCGCTACCTGGCCATCGCGCTGGCCATCCTGCAGGCCACCAGCATCGTGGCCCTGGCCGCCAACGGCGGGCTGCTGCAGGGCTGCTCGCTGGACATCATCGCCGACCAGAGCATCTTCACGCTGGTGGTCATCGTGCTGGTGATGACGTCCGGCGCGGCGCTGGTGATGTGGATGGGTGAGCTGATCACCGAGCGCGGCATCGGCAACGGCATGTCGCTGCTGATCTTCGTCGGGATCGCGGCCCGCATCCCCGCCGAGGGCAAGACGATCCTGGACAGCCGCGGCGGGATGATCTTCGCCGCCGTCCTGGTCGCCGCGCTGGTCATCATCGTCGGCGTCGTGTTCGTCGAGCAGGGCCAGCGCCGGATCCCGGTCCAGTACGCCAAGCGGATGGTCGGCCGGCGCATGTACGGCGGAACCTCCACGTATCTGCCGCTCAAGGTCAACCAGGCCGGTGTTATCCCGGTCATCTTCGCGTCCTCGCTGATCTACATTCCGCACCTGATCACCCAACTGATCCGCAGCGGCAGCGGCGGCGTGGGCAACAGCTGGTGGGACAAGTTCGTCGGCAGCTACCTGTCGGACCCCAGCGATCCGGTGTACATCGCCATCTACTTCGGCCTCATCATCTTCTTCACGTACTTCTACGTGTCGATCACGTTCAATCCCGACGAGCGTGCCGACGAGATGAAGAAGTTCGGCGGGTTCATCCCCGGCATCCGGCCGGGCAAGCCGACCGCCGACTACCTGCGTTTCGTGCTGAGCCGGATCACCCTGCCGGGCTCGATCTACCTCGGCGCGATCTCGGTGCTGCCCAACTTGTTCTTGCAGATCGGCAATGGCGGAGCGGTTCAGAATCTGCCGTTCGGCGGTACCGCGGTGTTGATCATGATCGGCGTGGGCTTGGATACGGTCAAGCAGATCGAGAGTCAGCTCATGCAGCGCAACTATGAAGGGTTCCTGAAGTGAGAGTCGTTTTGCTGGGACCGCCGGGGGCGGGCAAGGGAACGCAGGCCCAGAAGCTCTCCGAAAAGCTGGGAATCCCGCACATCTCCACCGGTGAGCTGTTCCGCAGCAACATCGAGAACGGAACCAAGCTGGGCCTGGAGGCCAAGCGCTACCTGGACGCCGGCGACCTGGTGCCCTCCGAGCTGACCAACCAGCTCGTCGACGACCGCCTGAGCGATGCCGACGCGGCCAACGGCTTCATCCTGGACGGCTTCCCGCGGTCGACCGGACAGGCCAAAGCCCTGCACGACATGCTGGGGCGCCGGGGCACCGACATCGACGCGGTGCTGGAATTCCGGGTGTCCCAGGAGGAGCTGCTGGAGCGGCTCAAAGCGCGGGGCCGCGCCGACGACACCGACGACATCATCCTGAACCGGATGAAGGTCTACCGCGACGAGACGGCACCGCTGCTGGAGTACTACAGCGACCAGCTCAAGACGGTCGACGCCGTCGGCACTATGGACGAAGTGTTCGCCCGCGCGTTGCAGGCGCTGGGCAAGTAGGGATGAACCCGCTGGCGCGGCTGCGGAGCCGCAAGGTGGTGCCGCAGCGCAGCGCCGGTGAGCTCGACGCCATGGCGGCGGCGGGCGCGGTGGTCGCGGCGGCGCTGCAGGCGGTGCGGGCGGCCGCGATCGCCGGGGTGTCGACGCTGAGCCTGGACGAGATCGCCGAGTCGGTGATCCGCGACGCCGGCGCGGTGCCGTCGTTCCTGGGCTATCACGGTTATCCCGCGTCGATCTGTTCGTCGGTCAACGAGCGGGTCGTCCACGGCATACCGTCGGCCGCCGAGATCCTGGCGTCCGGCGACCTGGTGTCCATCGACTGCGGCGCGGTGCTCGACGGCTGGCACGGCGACGCCGCGATCACCTTCGGGGTCGGGACGCTGGACGCCGCCGACGAAGCGCTGTCGCAGGCGACCCGGGAATCGCTGGAGGCCGGGATCGCGGCGATGGTGCCCGGTAACCGGCTGACCGACGTGTCGCACGCCATCGAGATGGGCACCCGCGACGCGGAGGCCCGCCATTCGCGCGCCTTCGGGATCGTCGAGGGTTACGGCGGGCACGGCATCGGCCGGCAGATGCACATGGATCCGTTTTTGCCCAACGAGGGTTCGCCCGGGCGCGGCCCCCTGCTGGCCGCCGGGTCGGTGCTGGCCATCGAACCCATGCTGACGCTGGGCACCGGCAAGACGGTGGTGCTGGACGACCAGTGGACGGTCACCACCACCGACGGCTCGCGCGCGGCACACTGGGAGCACACCGTCGCGGTCACCGACGCGGGGCCGCGCATCCTGACGCTGGTGAACTAAACCTCAGCTCCGCTCGTTTCCCGGGCAGGAGGTGATCGAGTGGCTCGTGTGGCTGGCACGGGGAGGGCTTCCGGGGCTGCCGAGGCCGCTCTGATGAAGGCGCTCTATGACGAACACGCCGCGGTGCTGTGGCGTTATGCGCTGCGGCTGACGGGGGACGCGAGCCAGTCCGAGGATGTGGTCCAGGAGACGTTGCTGCGCGCATGGCAGCATCCCGAGGTCGTCGGGGACACCGAGCGCTCGGCGCGGGCGTGGCTGTTCACGGTGGCCCGCAACATGATCATTGACGACCGGCGCAGCGCGCGGTTTCGCAACGTCGTCGGTTCCACAGACGTATCGGGTGCGCCCGAACAGTCCACGCCGGATGAGGTCAATGCGGCGCTGGACCGGTTGCTGATAGCGGACGGGATGGCCCAGTTGTCCGCCGAGCACCGAGCAGTGATCGAACGGTCCTACTACCGCGGATGGACCACCACGCAGATCGCTGCGGACCTCGGCATCGCCGAGGGAACAGTGAAGTCGCGACTACACTATGCCGTGCGGGCGTTGCGACTCACTCTGCAGGAACTTGGGGTCACCCGATGAGGGGCTCCGAATGCTTGAGGGGTGACGGAGATGGATGAAATGAGGACGCCGGTGCAGGATGTCGGCCCTCCCGAAGACCGCTACGCGATGTGGGATGCCGCATACGTGTTGGGATCTTTGTCGGCCGCGGAACGCCGCGAATTCGAGACGCACATGGCGCGCTGCCCGGCTTGCCGGGAGGCCGTCGCCGATCTCAGTGGAGTGCCGGCCCTGCTCTCACAGCTTGACCGTGCCGAGGTGGCCGCGATCGACCAATCCGGTCCGGCCCCGGAGATGTCTCCACAGTTGCTGCCGTCCCTGCTGGCGACGGTTCGTTGGCGCCGGCGCCGCACCCGGGTGGTGACCTGGGTGGCGTCGGCGGCCGCGGCCGCGGTGCTGGCGATCGGGGTGTTCGTCGGCCTCGAGGGGTGGTCGTCGACTCCGTCCCAGCAGGTGACCGCGTCGTCGGAGCCGATGGCGCAGGTGAGCACCACCCTGCTGACGTCGACGGTCGCCGTCAGCAGCCAGCACTGGGGGACCTCCATCAACCTGCGCTGCGTGTGCCTGGCGCCGCTCAACGCGCACCACGACACGCTCGCCATGGTTGTGGTGGGCCGCGACGGCAGCCAGACGCGGTTGGCGACGTGGGTGGCCGTGCCCGGCCACACCGCGACACCCGCGGGTGCCATCTCGACCCCGATCGACCAGATCGCCGCCGTGCAGGTGGTTGCCGCCGACAGCGGCCAAGTGCTCCTGCAACGCTCGCTATAGAGGATCGCGTGTTCGGCGACGCGCGTTCGCTCCGGGTGCTCGTCGTGGGCGCCGGTGTCGCCGGCATCTCCGTCGCCCGGGGCCTGCTCCGCGACGGGCATGACGTCACCGTCTTCGAGCAGCGGCCCGATGTGCGGGCGGCCGGCGGCGCGGTGACGATCTGGTCCCACGGCGAGACGGTCCTCAACCAGCTGGGTGTCGACATGGACGGCGCCGGCCGGCCCTTGGCCACCGTGCGGGCGGTGACGCCCACGGGCCGCAGGGTCGGAACCCTCGACGTGACCGCGATGGTGCGGCGACTGGGTGCGCCCATCCGGATGGTTCCGCGCCGCGTTCTGCTGGATCGGCTTCTCGAGGGGTTCCCGGCCGAGCGCATCCGGTGCGGCTCCCGGGTGATCGGGTTGGCAAGCACGGGTGACGGGGTCAGCGTCGAGTTCGACGACGGCACGGTGGCCGAGGGGGACGTGCTGATCGGTGCCGACGGCCTGCACTCGCGGGTGCGCGATCACGTTGGCGCCCAAGGCGCGTCGCCCACCGGTTGGTGCAGCTGGCAGGGGCTGGCCACGCTTCCGGAGATCGCGGATTGCGATGCCGCGCTGATGATTATCGGCGGGCACGGCAACCTCGGCCTGTGGCCGGCCGGGGGCTGCGACGTGCAGTGGTGGTTCGACCTGCCGTGGTCGCCCGACTTCGTCCGGCCGCAGCGGCCGATCGAGATGATGCGCTCGCACTTTTGCGGATGGTCGGACTCGGTCGATCGGGTGCTCGCCACCTTGACCGACGACGATTTGGCCCGCTCGCCGTTCCCGCATTTCCGCCATCCGATCCCGCGCGCGGGCCAAGGCCCGGTGACCCTGCTCGGCGACGCCGCGCACACGATGCCGCCCACCCTGGCTCAGGGCACCAACCAGGCGTTGCTCGACACCATGGTGCTGTGCGGGGCACTGGCGGGCGTGCGTCGTGCGACAAACGTTCGCGGCGAAGATGTTTCGCGTGCGTTGCGGTCCTACGAGAAGACCCGGCGCCGGCGGGTCATGGCCGTGTCGTGGGCGGCGTCGTTGCCGGTGTCGCACGGTGAGCGCGTGCTCAGACCGGCCGCCCTGATCTCGGACCGGCTGCAGACCTCGGCGCTGACGACGTTTCTGCGCTTGACGAGCCATCGCCGGATGTCCGCTCAAATCAGCCGAAACTTGGGGGTAGTGGCGAAGATCCCGTCGAGCCCGTGAACGAACCGGCCGAATCCGTAAGGGTGCGAGGCGATTTCGACTTGCCCTCGCGCTGGCTCTGGCTGTTGAAGTGGTGCGTGCTGGCCCTGCCGCACTACCCGATCCTGATCCTGCTCTACCTGGTGTATCCGCTCTCGACCGTGGCCGCGGGCGTGGTGATCCTGTGCACCGGGCGGTATCCGCGGCCGCTCTTCGAGTTCAACGTCGGGGTGCTGCGCTGGTCGTGGCGCGTGATGAACTACCGATTCCCGATGAACAGCACGGACAAGTACCCGCCGTTCACCCTTGCGTCCCGGCCCGACTACCCCGGAGACCTTACCGTCGACTACCCGGACCGGCTGAAAAACTGGGCGGTGCTGGTGAAGTGGCTGCTGGCGATCCCGCAGGTCCTGCTGTGCTGGTCGATGGAGGCGCCGCTACAGGTGCTCTGCGTCATCTCCGCGGTGGCGCTGTTGTGCACCGGAACCATCCCGCAGGGCATGTTCGATCTGCTGATGGGCATGGTGCGCTGGCGCTACCGGGTGGCGGTGTACGTGTCGTTGATGCGCGACGAATATCCGCCGTTCCGAATGGATCTGGGCGGCCGATGACGCTCCGGCAATTCCTGTTCCTGCATGTGTACCGGTTCGGCCAGCCGGTTTTCGACCGGTTGTTCTACCACCGGTATCGGCGGGCCGCCCTGAGCAACGCGACCGGCCGGCTGTTGATGCTCGGCCTGGGGCCGGGAACAGACCTGAAGTTTCTGCCCGCGGCGGTGACGTCGGTCGCCGCGGTGGAACCCGAGGCGACGTTTCGGCGGATGGCCAGGCGGCTCGCGCAACGCCGTGGCATCGCGGTGGACATCGTCGAGGGCGTCGGTGAAGCGATTCCGTTCCCGGACAACGCTTTCGATTCCGTCCATATCGGGCTGGTGTTGTGCTCGGTCGACGACGTGGCCGCGACCCTGCGCGAGATCCGGCGGGTCCTCGTCCCCGGGGGCCGGCTCGTCGTCCTCGAGCACGTGCGCGGAGACGGAGCGACGGGACGGTTCCAGGACCTGATCGCCCGGCCCTGGTCGTGGCTGGCGGGCGGTTGCGAGCCGAACCGGCGAACCCGCGACGCGATCGCCGCGGCCGGATTCGACACCACCGCGCTGCGCAGCGTTCCGCGAACGCCGGTGCCCTTCCCGTGCAAACCCCATCTGCAGGGATTCGCCATCCTCACTCGACGCTGACCGCCTCGATGATGGACAGGTGCGCCGCACGCCGTGCCGGTGGCACCGAGCCGAGCAGGCTGATCGCGAGCGCACCGAGCGTGAAGGCCAGCGCGAGCGGACTCAGCCGAAAGCCGACCTCGAAGTTCATGATGTCCCGGCTGATGCGGCTGAACAGCCACTGGTCGGTCAGTCCGAGCGCAAGCCCCAAAACGCCCCCCACCACACCGATTCCGGCCGCCTCGGCCAGGACCATCCGCAAGGTGAATCGCCGACTGGAACCCATTGCCCGCAGCACGCCGATCTCGCGGCGGCGTTCGATCACCGACAGCGTCAACGTGTTGAGCAGTGCGACCGCGGCCACCGTCACGACGATGATCCACACCGCGTTGGCGATGAACATGCTCTGATGCAGGGGGGCCTGCAGCCCCGCCAGCGCCGCGGCACCGTCGTACACGTGGTTCGGCGCGGGCACCGCCGCGCGGACCGCGGCCACCAGGCGTTGCCGGTTCACCTTCGGCGCGGCGACGACCTGCAGCGTCGTCGCCGCCGGGCGATCGAACCACGCCCGCAGGTGATCCAGGTCGATCCCGACCGTGCCGATGACCGTCGAGAAGAACGGCACCAGGGCCAGCACGGTCGCCTCCCGTGCGCCGTGCGGCGTCTGCAGCCGCAGGGGCTCACCGGCCCGCAGGTGCAGGATCGCGCCCAGATTCTGGGTGAGCACCACGCCCCGGCCGGCGAGCACCTCGGAGCGCACTCGTTCGTCGAGCGCTCCGAACAGCGCATCGTTGCTGCCGGTGGCGAACCCGTCGAGCAGCACCCGGGTGCCGCCGACGTCGGCGAATCCGAACGCGCCCTCGGTCACTCGCGCCACCCCCGGAAGCGCGGCGATCTTGCCGGAAAGGCCTTGTGGCAGAGCGTCGGTGGGGTAACTGTCCGGGGGATCTGCGCTCACCCAGACGTCGGTGTCGGCGACCGGCGCGAAGATGCTACGGGCCGACCGGATCATGTCGGAGTTCGTACCGGTGATCACGACGGTGGTGAGCACCCCGATGAGCACGGTCATCACCGTCGCCCACACGCGCCGCGGCGCGCGTTGGATCGTCGCCGCCGCGAGCGCCCCGAACGATCCGAACGTGCGCGCCGTCGCCGCCGCGGCGTTGACGATGGGCCTGGTGAGCGCGAAGCCCAGGGCGATCTGCGCGCCCAACAGGGCGGCCATCGCGACGACGGCGTAGCTGCCGCGCTGGCCGGTGACGAGCACCGCAGCCACCGCGATCACCGCAACGGCGCCGACCCCACAGGCGACGCGCAACCACCGTGGCACGACGTCGGCCGCCGAGGCGCCGACCGGGGCCAGCGCCTCGATGGGCGAAACCTTGTACACCTGGCGCGCCGCCATCGCCGAGGCCGCCACGCTGGTGAGCACCGTCACCGCGAGCGCCAGCGGTAGCGCATAGCCGGGCAGCCAGTACTCGACGCGGGCTTCGAGCCCTTGCGTCACCGCCGGGGGCAACCGGCGAATCGCGATGTGGGCCGCCACAATTCCCAACGCGGACCCGACGGCCCCGCCGATCAGGCCGAGAACCGCGGCCTCCGCGAGCATGTCGCCGACGATGGCGACGCGCCGGCCGCCGATGGCGCGCAGCATCGAGATGACCGGCCGGCGCTGGGTGATCGCCATCGTCATCGTGGTGTAGATCAAAAACGCGCCGACCACCAACGCCACCGCGGCGCCCAGCAGGGCCATGTAGTTCATCAGCTTGACCCCGTCACCGGCGCGGGCCGCCCGGAAGCTGGGGGCCGCCACGATCGCGCGACCGTTCACCGCGCCGGTGACCGCGGCGCGAACGGCTCCGAGGTCGGCGCCGGGCTTGGTGGTGATCAGTATCGAGTCGAGTTGGCCGGTGCGGCCGGCGGCGTGCTGCGCCAAGGCGAGTGGGGCGAGCACGTAGTGCCCGCCGTTGAGGTTCGCGTATTGCTTGCCCGCGAGCACGTCGGTCACCGTGACCGAGGCCGAACCCAGTTGGAACGCCTGGCCTTTCGCGTAGCCGACCCGCGGCCCGACCTGAACACCGGACGGCGTCGCGGACAGCGCCTGCACGGGTCGGGACACCGCGTCTGTCAACGCCCCGCCCAGGGCGGCGGTGCTCGCATCGGCGCCCAGCAGCAGCACGGGCCCCGACGGCGTGGTCGCCGACGTTCGAATCATCGGCGCCGCGGTCGCCACGCCCGGGACCGCGGCCACCTCGGCCAGGATCGAGTCGGGGAATCCGGCGTCGGTGATGCCCGACACCTCGAGCGCCGCGACGCCCGCGATCCCGTCGGCCAGCCGGCTCACCGACCCGGTGATCGACCCGAAGATGCCGAATACCGCCACCAAATACGCTGCCGATACCGCCATTACGGAGATCGACGCGACCGTGCGGCGCCTGTGTACGGTGAGCTCGCGCAGGCTGAAGACCCGCAGCCTGCTCGCCGTGGCCGTGATCGCCGATCCGGGTTTCACCCGGCGCCCGCCAGCACGTCGGAGCCGACCCGACCGTCCTGCAGGGTGATCACCCGGTCGGTGGCCGCGGCCGCGTCGGCGTTGTGGGTCACCATCACCACCAGCCGGCCCGCAGCGTCCTCGTGCGCCACCTCGGCCAACAGCGCCAAAATGGACGCCCCCGTGGCGGAGTCCAGGTTTCCGGTGGGCTCGTCGGCGAGAATCAGCGGCGGGTTCATCATCAACGCGCGCGCCACCGCGACCCGTTGCATCTGACCGCCGGATAGTTCGGCCGGGCGGTGCCCGGTCCGGTCGCCGAGCCCGACGCGATCCAGCAGCCGGATCGCCTCCGGTTTGGCGGCGCCCAGCCGGACCCCGTCGAGCAGCTTGGGAATGGCCACGTTCTCCCACGCCGACAGCGTCGGCAACAGGTTGAAGAACTGAAAGATGAAGCCCACCCGGTGATGGCGAAACCGCGACTGCTGCTCGTCGCCGAGTCGCCCGATCTCTTCGCCGTCGAACGCGATCGTTCCCGAATCGGGGGAATCCAGGGCCCCGAGCAGGTGCAGCAGCGTGCTTTTCCCGGCCCCCGAGGGCCCGACGACCGACACGAACTGCCCGTCCGCCAGCCACAGGCTGACCTCGTCGAGCGCCCGCACCGTCTGACCGCCGACCCGGTACTCGCGCACCACGTTGCGCAGTTCGATGGTCATCTCAACACCACGATGGGGACCGGTGAACGGTTCATGGACGAGCAATGAACCGACCGAGTGCCTACCTCGTTCCTTCAGGCATGCCCGGCAGGTACCGGGTGGCCGACCACATCGTCGGGCACCTCGCGGCAATCGGAGTCGACCACCTCTTCGGTGTGGACGGCGCCAACATCGAGGACGTGTACGACGCCGCGCACTTCCGCCCCGGCATCGACGCCGTGCTGGCCAAGCACGAGTTCTCGGCGGCCACCATGGCCGACGGGTACAGCCGCAGCGGCGCCGGGCTGGGCGTGGTGGCCGCGACCTCGGGTGGCGCAGCGCTGAACCTGGTTGCCGGGCTGGGCGAGTCGCTGGCCAGCCGGGTGCCGGTGCTGGCGTTGGTCGGCCAGCCCGCCGCCGCGATGGACGGTCAGGGCAGCTTCCAGGACACCAGTGGCGTCAACGGGTCGCCGAACGCCGAGGCGTTGTTCTCGGCGGTGTCGCTGTTCTGCCGCCGGCTGCGTACGCCCGCCGACATCGTCGCGCTGCTGCCCCGGGCGATCGCCGCGGCACGTTGCGGCGGCCCGGCGGTTCTGTTGCTGCCCAAGGATATTCAGCAGGCGACCCTGGACTGCGCGCAGAATGGGCGGCCGGTCGAGGGCCCGCGTCCCATCGGCAATCCGGACTCGATCGCCGAAATGCTGCGCGGCGCCAGCGGCCCGGTGACCATCATCGTCGGCGAGCAGGTCGCCCGCGACGACGCCCGCGCCGAGCTCGAAGCCCTGCGGGCGGTGCTGCGGGCGCGGGTGGCCACCGTGCCCGACGCCAAAGACGTCGCCGGCACACCCGGCCTCGGATCGTCGTCCGCGCTCGGGGTGACCGGCGTCATGGGCCACCCGGGTGTGGCTGAAGCGGTGGCCGGCAGCGCCGTGTGCCTGGTCGTGGGCACGCGCCTGTCGGTCACCGCGCGCACCGGGCTGGACGACGCTCTGGCGGCGGTGCCGACGGTCTCGCTCGGGTCGGCGCCGCCCTATGTGGCATGCCCGCACGTGCACACCGACGACCTGCGCGGCTCGCTGCGCATGCTGACCCAGGCGCTGTCCGGTCCGGGACGGCCCGCCAAGGTGCGGGTGCCGGGCCCGCTGCGGCCCACCGAGCTGACGCCGCCGCCCTGCGCGGGGCCGGGCCTGCGGTACCGCGACGCCATGGCGGTGCTGGACCGCGTCCTGCCCGACGGGGCCGACGTCGTGGTCGACGCCGGCAACACCGGCGCCGCCGCGATTCACTACCTGCCGGCACGCCGCGGCGGCAGGTTCGCCGTCGCGCTCGGCATGGGCGGCATGGGCTACAGCTTCGGGGCCGGGATCGGAATGTCGTTCGGCCGCAACAACAGTGGCCGGCCCGGCGGCCATACCGTCGTGATCGCCGGTGACGGCGCATTCTTCATGCACGGCATGGAAGTGCACACCGCCGTGCAATATCGATTACCGATGACCTTCGTCCTGTTCAACAACAACGCGCACGCCATGTGCGTGACCCGTGAGCAGTTGTTCTATGACGACCTGTACAGCTACAACCGTTTTCGTCCCAGCCGGCTGGGGGCCGGGCTGGCGGCGATGTTCCCGGGCTTGACGTCGGTGGACGTCAACGACGTCGATGGATTCGCGGTGGCCATGGGCGCCGCGCTCGGCATCGACGGTCCGGCGGTGGTCAGCGTCGAGTGCGACGCCGACGAGATCCCGCCGTTTGCGCCGTTTCTCGCGGCTACGCACGTCAAACGCGCTGCCGCGGAGCACATTTCGCGTGTTAAGGAGAACCAGACCAATGTCGCTGCCAGCGCTTGAGGATATCCCCGACCTGATCGATGGCGTCACCCGCATCGAAACCAGCCCCAGGGAGAAGGCCACGCCGATCATCATGGACATGATGCGGTCGGTATACCCGCACGATGAGGTCTTCGGACAGTATTGCACCGTCAACGATTACATCGACTGCCCACCCGACGAGCTGTACGAGTACATGGCCGACACCCGCAGTCTGGAGGAGTGGACCTACAGCCTGCGCGGCTTCACACCCACGGACGAACCCGGGCTGTGGCTGGCCCACGACCGGCTGGGCTCGGAAACCAAGATCTACACCCGCACCGTCGCCAACGCGCAGGCCCGGACCGTGGATTACCACTGCGCCTGGGACCAGGGCAAGCACCTGTGGATGATCTACCTGATGCGCGTCGTCGACGCGGCGACGGTCCTCGACAAGCCGGGATCGGTTGTGCTGTGGACGAATTGCCACCACCCATTCTATGATCACAACCCGTATCCCGAGACCGCGCCCGCCCAGCGCCCGGTGTGGGTCGGCGACTTCTGGGACATGTTCGGCGCCGGCCATCTGCTGGAGCTGCGCAACCTCAAGGCGATCGCCGAGTACCGCCACCGCAACGGGCTGCCGGTGACGCCCGTCTGGATGAGGTGAGCGGGCCATGGGTGGCCCAAGCGTCAGCCTGATCGACGTCTCCACGTACCTGCCGGGTGAGCCGATCCCCGCCGACTATTACGCGCAATTCGCCGAATCCGACGACCTGCGCGACAACGTGATGTTCCGCGCGCCGAAGTTCCGCCATCACGTCGCCGCGGACGAGAGTTCCATCGACATGATCGAACGCGCTGCCCAGGGCCTGATCGACCGGCACGGCCACGACGCCGTCGCAGGCGCCGACGTGCTGATCACCCACACCCAGGTGCCCGACATGGCGTTCTACGGCCAGGGCGGTGGCATCGCGCACCGGCTGGGCATGCGACCGTCCTGGGTGCTCGACCTGAACAACGGCGGCTGCGCCGCATTCGTGTTGGCGCTCAACGTGGCTCGCAAACTGCTGGCCGCGGGCGAAGGGCACACCGCGCTGATCGCGATCGCGCAAAACGCGGCCGGCCAGTTCTTCGATCAGCCGACGATTCGCCGCAAGGCGCAGTCCGCGGTGCCCGGCGACGGCGCCGCGGTGGGGCTGGTCACGGTGGGCGGCCACTCACCCATCCTGGACATCGAGTGCCGCACCTACGGCGAGTACGCGGGCGAAATGACGCTGTCCTACGACCCGCCCCGCAAGTGGTGGCAGGCCGGTCCCGGCGAGGGCAGCATCGGTTTCACCGAAAGCAAGATCACCAAGGTGCTGGCCCGCGGCAACCGGCAGGTCCCCGAGGTGGCGCTGGCGGTGTGCGATCGAATCGGCCTGGCCGCCAAGGACATCGACCTGCTGGTCACCAACCAGCCCAATCGGGCGTTCCTGCGCAACTGGCGTGACGCGCTCGAGGTGCCGAAATCAAGACACGGTGACACATTCGACGAGTGCGGCAACCTGTTCGGCGCCGGCATCCCGATCAACCTGGACCGCGCCGTCTCCGGTGGTCAGCTCGCGGCCGGGGACGTGGTGATGATGGCGGCGTTCGCGCATGCCGGCGACTTCGCCGGCGCGGCCGCGGTGCGCTGGGGTGGTCGAGGCTGATGCACGCGGTGCCGGGCCTGATGGACGGCGAGATCCGCGAAGCGCTGCCCAACGCGGTGGATCCGTTTGCCTTGTCGCTCAACGAGAATCCGTTTCCCCCGCTACCGGCGGTCCGTGCCGCGCTGATCCGGTCCGTTCGCGCGGCGAACCGGTATCCGGAGTTCCTGCCGGAACGGCTGCGCGACGTGATCGCCGCGCACATCGGTGTGCCCGCCGACCGGGTGGTGCTGGGTGCGGGGGCGACCGGCGTCGTGCTGCAGGCGCTGCGCGCGCTGACGTCGCCGGGTGACACGATGGCGATGGCATCGCCGACGTTCGACGGCTATCCGATCGTCGCGCAGATGGCGCGGCTCAATCCGTCACTCGTGCCGCTGGACGAGCGCGGCCACAACGACCTCGACGCGCTGGCCGACGCGGCCGCGCTGGCCCGGGTGGTGGTGGTGTGCCGGCCGCACAACCCGACCGGCACCATCGAGCCCAGGGCCGCCGTTTTCCGGTTTCTCCGCCGGGTGCCGCGCGACACCGTGGTGCTGCTCGACGAGGCCTATATCGAGTTCACCGCCGTCGAGCACCGTTTCGACGTGGCGGCGTTGGTCGCGCGTTTCCCCCACGTGGTGGTGGTGCGGACGTTCTCCAAGGCCTACGGGCTGGCGGGGCTGCGGATCGGCTACGGGGTGGCGTCGACGGAGCTGGCCCGGACGCTGTGGTCCCAGCAGCTGCCGTTCGGCATCGCGATCACCAGCTTGCTCGCGGTCGCGGCGTCGTATCACGCGGAAGACGAACTGCTGCGCCGGATCCGGTTGATCACCGCCGAACGCCGCCATCTGCGGAACCGCCTGAGCGCGATGGGGATCCACACCACCGACGCGCACGCGAATTTCATGTATCTGCCGGCCGGCGACGGGCGGTATCGGTCGTGGCGTGAGGTTTTCGGCGACAGCGGGCCGCGGGTGCGGTACTACGCGGACGGCGGCGCGCGGATCACCGTGGGCAGCCGAGCGTCGACGACGGCGGTGCTCTCGGCGTTGGGAAAGGCCACACCCGGGCGCCAAGTGCGGTAAGAAGGGGCGTGGCGCAATCACAACCGGAAAAGCGTGATCCGATCGCCGCGGCGCGGGCCAACTGGGAGCGCGCCGGGTGGGGCGACGTGGCACCGGGCATGGTGGCCG
>NZ_LZLL01000621.1:0-663 GCF_001669335.1 Mycobacterium sp. 1245852.3
CGGCGTGCGCATCGTCAGGGTCGCCGAGGACGGCTGGGCTTCCCCGCTGCGGTCGGCCGGTGCCTGGTCGGCGTGGGCCGCGACGGCCCGCTCGGCGCGGCTGGCCGCAGAACAGGTTGCGGCCCAAGACCTCCGGGACTCAGACCTGCTCGCCGAACCGCACCCATCGCGCGAGCAGGTGTTCGGCCGCACCGGAATCGATGGCCGCGCAGGCGCGGGCCAACCCGTCCTCCCACGCCGGCAACCATTCAGCGCGGCTGGATAACCCGGCGTGCGCGACGATGGCGCCGGCGGCATTGAGCACGACGGCGTCGCGCACCGGGCCCTTGCCGCCGCTCAGCACCGCGCGCACCTCGGCCGCGTTGGCCTGCGCGTCACCGCCCAGCAGGTCGTCGAGATCGGCCCGGGGGAAACCGAATCCGGCCGGATCGAACGTCAGCCTGTCCACCGTGCCCGCCTGCACCCGCCAGATGGTGCTGGTCGTGGTGGTCGTCAACTCGTCGAGCCCGTCGTCACCGTGCACCACCAGCACGCTGGACCGGCGGGCGGCGAACACGCCCGCCATCACCTCGGAGAGGTCAGCGAACGCGCAGCCGATCAAGCCCGCCCGCGGCCGCGCCGGATTGGTAAGCGGCCCAAGGAGATTGAACACCGTCGGCACGC
>NZ_LZLL01000622.1:0-7954 GCF_001669335.1 Mycobacterium sp. 1245852.3
TCGACGTTCCTCAACCGGGCCTTCGACCAGATCATGATGGACGTGGCGCTGCACAAGCTGCCCGTCACCATGGTGCTCGACCGGGCCGGCATCACCGGTGCGGACGGCGCCAGCCACAACGGCATGTGGGACCTGTCGATGCTGGGCATCGTGCCCGGCATGCGGGTGGCCGCACCCCGGGACGCCACCCGGTTGCGCGAGGAACTCGGTGAGGCGCTCGACGTCGACGACGGCCCCACGGCCCTGCGCTTCCCGAAAGGCGATGTGGGCGAGGACATCCCGGCGATCGAGCGTCGCGGCGCCGGCACCTCGGGCGTCGACGTGCTCGCGGTCCCGGCCGGCGGCTGCAACCACGACGTGCTGCTGATCGGCGTCGGCGCGTTCGCGCCGATGGCGCTGGCGGTGGCCAGGCGGCTACAGGACCAGGGGATCGGCGTCACGGTCATCGACCCGCGCTGGGTGCTGCCGGTGTCGCCGAGCATTCTCGAGCTCGCGGAGCAGCACAAGCTGGTCGTCACGTGCGAGGACAACGGGGTCAACGGCGGCGTCGGCTCGGCGGTGTCGGCCGCCCTGCGCCGCGCGGAGATCGACGTCCCGTGTCGCGACGTCGGACTGCCGCAGCAGTTCTACGAGCAGGCCTCCCGCGGTGAGCTGCTGTCCGATCTGGCGCTGACCGACCAGGACGTGGCCCGCCGCATCACCGGCTGGGTCGCCGCGCTGGGCAGCGGCGTCGCCGAAGCGGAGATCCGCGAGCACCTCGACTAGTGCCATGTGGCGACCCGCTTCGCCCGGCTGCGCCGCGCTCGCGATCGCCACTAGTCAGCGGGCTCGGTGCCTTCCGGCGCCTGCAGCGCCTTGGCCAGCACCGGGTCCACCAATTCCCGCTGCCACGGCCGAGCCTGGCCGGCGCGCAGAAAGTTCTCGACGGCGTCGAGCGGATCGGGGGCGGGCGCCCAGTCCCAGCACAGCCGTCGCACCAGGTCCGGTGACACCAGGTTCTCGGTAGGGACGTGGACCCGCCCGGACACCTCCGACAGCGCCGAGCGCGCGGCCTCCAGCCGGGCGGCGGCCTCCGGTTTGCGCCTGCTCCACCGCGACGGCGGCGGCGGGCCGTTCGGCGCTTCGCTGTCGGTGGGCGGGTTTTTGGTGCGCCGGGCCTCATCCAGCGCCGCCAGCCACGTCGCGGCGCTGCGCCGCTGATTGCGCCCCCCGAACACGGGCAACGCGACCAGTTCCTCGACGGTCGTCGGGTTGGCCAGGGCGGCGTCGATGATGGCCGAGTCGGGCAGGATGCGCCGCGGCGCGATGTCGCGGCGCTGCGCGATCCGGTCGCGGGTCAACCACAGTTCGCGCACCGCGGCCAGGCCACGCTGATCGCGCACCCGATGGATGCCCGACGTCCGCCGCCACCGGTCCCGGCGCGTGGCGGCGCTCGGATCTTTCGAACCCACCTCGCGCAGATAGTCGAATTCCTGTGCGGCCCAGTCACTTTTGCCCTGCTCGGCCAGCACATCGGCGATCGCCGCGCGCAGCTCGATGAGCAGCTCGACGTCCAGCGCGGCGTAGTTGAGCCATTCGGCGGGCAGCGGCCGTTTGGACCAGTCGGCCGCGCCGTGGCCCTTGGCCAGCCCGAAGCCCAGCAGCCGCTCGACCATGGTGGCCAGGTTTACCCGGTCGAACCCGGCCAGCCGTCCGGCGAGTTCGGTGTCGTACAGTGCCGGCGGCCGCATGCCCACCTCCGCCAGACACGGCAGGTCCTGATCGGCGGAGTGCAGGATCCATTCGTCGCTGCCCAGCACCTCGGCCACCGGCCGCAGGGCCTGGCGCGGGTCGGCGCCGTGGCTCACCGGATCGATGAGCACCGTGCCGGAGCCGGCCCGCCGGATCTGGATCAGGTAGGCCCGGTTGGAGTAGCGGAAACCCGACGCCCGCTCGGCGTCCACCGCGAACGGCCCGTGCCCGCGGTCCAGCCGCTGCGCGGCGGCCTCGATGTCGCCGACGCTCACCGAGATCGGCGGGACGCCTTCGGAAGGGCGCGGCAGCGGGGTGGGCGCCGGGTCGGTGCCCGCGTCGCCGGGCACGCTGCTGCCCGGCCCGTCGGCCGCCGGTTCGCCCATGCTAGGCGCGTGACCGTGAGCTCAGGTCGGTGACTCCAGCGGGTGGTAGGCCCGCGGCGTGCTCCAGCACCTCGCAGAACGCCTCGACATGACCGCCGACCGCGGGTGAGGTCGCGGTCCACGACGCGCGCAGCTCGAGCTGGTGGGCGCGCGGCGGCCCGGAGATGTCTCCGTAGCGCACCGATGTGGTGGCGGTGACGGTGCCGCCCAGGGCGACGACTTGTTCCATACGTGACTCCAGTGCCTCGACTAGCCAACTCCACGCTACTTCGGGCAGCAGCGGGTCAACCGCCTCACTGGGGTCGAGGTCGGCCTGGATGTAGGCGACCATGCGGATGGTGCCGTCCCACGCGTCGGCCCCCTCGGGGTCGTAGAGCAGGATCAGCCGGCCGAAGGCGTCGCCGTCGGACCGTTCGGGAATGATGTCGCGGTCGGGATGTTTGACCTCGGCGCCCAGGGCGTAGCTGTGGGGAGCCAAGCGTTGCGGCGGCCGGATGGGACCCAACTCGATCTCCGGCCGCACGACGACGGCGTTCATCGCCGCTACCGCCTCGCGGAAGGGGGCCGGTTCGGATGAGGTCACTTGGCGCCGCTCCTGTCCATCCCGACCGTTCTGCGTCGTCACGGCACGGGTCACAGGGATCGACGGTAGACCCACAGCCCGACACGCCGCGACAGGCGCGCCGCGTTTCAAACCCGCCGCGACCAAGCCGTTACCGGGCCTCCACCAAAGCTATATGTGCAGCTCAGACGGCGCTCAGCGGGTAAAACGCGCGGGACGTTTCTCGCGGTGGGCCGCCAGGCCTTCCTGCACGTCGGGGCCGCCGAAACTGAGGAATTCCAGGCCCACCGAGGTCTCGAAGGTGGGGCCCATCATGCGATACCAGTGGTTGAGGCTGCGCTTGGTCCACCGGATCGCGTTCTGTGCGCCCTGCGCCAGGTTCTCGGCGATGCGGCTGGCGGTGGACAGCACGTCGTCGTCGTCGACGCAGGTGGACACCAGCCCGATCCGCTCGGCCTCCTCGCCCAGCAGCGTCTCGCAGGTCAGCAGGTAGTACTTGGCCTTGGCCATGCCGACCAGCAGCGGCCAGCAGATCGCGGCGTGGTCGCCGGCCGCCACGCCGAGCTTGGTGTGCCCGTCGATCAGCTTCGCGGTGCGGCCCACCACCGAGATGTCGGCCAGCAGGGCCACCACCAGGCCCGCGCCCACCGCCGGCCCGCGGATCGCCGACACGACGGGGGTGTCGCAGTTGATCATGTTGTGCACCAGGTCGCGGGCCTCGCGCATGATGCGGAGCCGGCCCTCGTAGTCGTTGATGGTCTCGTCGATCAGGTCGAAGCTGCCGCCGGAGGAGAACGCCTTGCCCTCGCCGCGGACCAGGACGGCGCGCACCGCCGGGTCGCGGTCGATCACCGGCCAGATGTCGGCGAGGTCGCGGTGCATCTGCGGGCCGACCGAATTCAGGCCGGGGGAGTCCAGCACCAGGGTCAGCACCCCGTTGTCCCCGAGCTCGCGGCGCAGGCTTGGAAACTCGTCGTAGTTGACTGGCATCGGGTTGATGTTACGCAACCGGCCATCGGCCCCCATGGCAGCATTGAGGCTGATGAGTACTCGCCGCGACCTTCCCGAGTCGCCGTATCTGGCGGCCGTGAGCGGGCGCAAACCGAACCGGGTGCCGGTGTGGTTCATGCGCCAGGCCGGTCGCTCGCTGCCCGAATACCGGGCGCTGCGGACCCAGACCGACATGCTGTCGGCTTGCTTCGACGCCGAGTTGGTCTGCGAGATCACCCTGCAGCCGGTGCGCCGCCACGACGTCGACGCGGCGATCTTGTTCTCCGACATCGTGGTGCCGCTGCTCGGGGCGGGCATCGACCTGGACATCGTCGCCGGGGTGGGGCCGGTGATCGAGTCACCGGTGCGCACCGCCGCCGACGTCGCCGCCGTCAAACCGCTTGAGCGGCAACGGGTTCAGCCTGTTGCCGATGCGGTGTCGCTGCTGGTGTCCGCGCTGGGCAACGTCCCGCTGATCGGCTTCGCGGGCGCGCCGTTCACCCTGGCGTCCTATCTGATCGAGGGCGGCCCGAGCCGTAACCATGCGCGCACCAAGGCGATGATGCTGGCGGAGCCGGACACCTGGCATGCGCTGATGGAGAAGCTGACCGACATCACGGTGGGTTTCTTGCGGGTGCAGCTGGACGCCGGGGTGGACGCCATTCAGGTTTTCGACTCGTGGGCCGGGGCGCTGTCATTGGCGAACTACCGCACCTACGTGCAGCCGCACAGCGCCCGGGTGTTCGCCGCCCTGGCCGGCTACGGCGTCCCGATGACCCACTTCGGGGTCGGCACCGCCGAACTGCTGGGCGCGATGTCGTCGGTCGGCGCGAACGTGGTAGGCGTCGATTGGCGAACCTCGCTGCCCGATGCGGCCGCCCGCGTCCAACCCGGCACGGCGTTGCAGGGCAACCTCGATCCGGTGGTGGTGTTGGCGGGCTGGCCGGTGGTGGAACGCGCGGCGCGCGCGGTGGTGGACGACGGCCGGCGCGCCATCGATGCCGGCGCCGCGGGCCACGTCTTCAACCTGGGCCACGGTGTGTTGCCCGAAACCGATCCCGGTGTGCTGACCGACCTGGTGTCGCTGGTCCACTCCCTATGAGTTCCCCCTCGTATTGCGTTGTGGGGGGTGGTATTTCGGGCCTGACGGCGGCCTATCGGCTGCGCGCGGCCGCCGGCGAAGGCGCGGCGATCACGCTGTTCGATCCGGGTGACCGGCTCGGCGGCGTGTTGCGCACCGAGCTGGTCGGCGGACAGCCGATGGATCTGGGCGCCGAGGCGTTCGTGCTGCGCCGCCCCGAAATGCCGGCGCTGCTCGCGGAGCTGAATCTGACTGAGCGCCAGCGGGTTTCGACCGGCGCACGCCCACTGATCTACAGCCGCCAGGAGTTACGGCCGCTGCCCGCGGGCACCGTCGTCGGGATCCCGTCGTCGGCGGCCTCGGTGGCGGGATTGGTCGACGAGGCCACGGTGGCCCGCGTCGAGGCCGAACCCAGCCGCCCGCTGGCGTGGCGGGCGGGCAGCGACCCTGCGGTGGCCGACCTGGTGGGCGAGCGGTTCGGCGACCAGGTGGTGTCGCGGTCGGTGGATCCCCTGCTGAGCGGGGTGTATGCGGGCTCGTCGGCCACCATCGGGCTGCGCGCGGCGGCCCCGACGGTCGCGGCGGCCCTGGACCGCGGCGCGACCAGCCTGACCGACGCCGTCCGGCAGGCGCTGCCGCCGGCCACCGGCGCGCCGGTGTTCGGGGCGCTCGAGGGCGGCTACCAGGTGCTGATCGACGAGCTCGCGGCGCGCGGTCGCCCGCGCCGGGTGCGCGCCGCGGTCTCGCGCCTGGAGCCCGCCGCCGCCGGCTGGGCGGTGGTCGACGACGCCGGCACTCGCTGGCCCGCCGACGCGGTGATCCTGGCCGTCCCAGCGGGGGAGTGTGCCCGCCTGCTGGCCGGGATCGCCCCCCGCAGCGCCGCCGCGGCCGGACGCATCACCAGCGCCTCGTCGGTGGTGATGGCGCTGGCCGTGCCCGGCGACACGGCGTTCCCGCAGTGTTCGGGCGTGCTGGTGGCGACCGGTGAGCGGCTGCGGGCCAAGGCCATCACGCTGTCGTCGCGCAAATGGGGGGTCCGCGGCGACGCGCAGCTGTTGCGGCTGTCGTTCGGGCGGTTCGGCGATCGCGTCGCGGCGGACACCCCC
This sequence comes from Mycobacterium sp. 1245852.3, assembly GCF_001669335.1. Classification (NCBI taxonomy): domain Bacteria; kingdom Bacillati; phylum Actinomycetota; class Actinomycetes; order Mycobacteriales; family Mycobacteriaceae; genus Mycobacterium; species Mycobacterium sp. 1245852.3. The sequence continues at coordinate 5,857 of NZ_LZLL01000622.1, forward strand.
GACGACGAGCTGCTGAGCTGGGCGCTGGGCGACCTGGCCACCGTGTTCGGGCTGACCGTCGACCCCGTCGACGCCCGCATCCAGCGCTGGATCGACGCGATGCCGCAGTACGGCCCCGGTCACGCCGAGCTGGTCGCCGAGGTGCGCGCGGGGCTGCCCCCGACGCTGGCGGTGGCCGGCAGCTACCTGGACGGCATCGGCGTGCCGGCCTGTGTGGGCGCGGCCGGGCGCGCGGCGGAGCGGGTGATCGGGGCCATCGGGGGCTTCGACGCGCAAGTGGCACGATAGGTTTCATGGCCAAGCTCGACTACGACTCGCTCAATTCCCAGATCCGCTACCTGATGTTCTCGGTGTTCTCCGTCGAGCCGGGTGAGCTGGGCGACCAGCGCGGCGACGTCATCGATGAGGCGTCGACGTTCTTCAAGCAGCAGGAGGAGCGCGGCGTCGTGGTGCGCGGCCTCTACGACGTCGCGGGTCTGCGGGCCGACGCCGACTTCATGATCTGGACCCACGCCGAGCGCGTCGAGGCGCTGCAGGCCACCTACGCCGACTTCCGGCGCACGACGGCGCTCGGGCGGGTCAGCGCCCCGGTGTGGAGCAGCGTGGCGCTGCATCGGCCGGCCGAATTCAACAAGAGCCACATCCCGGCGTTTCTGGCCGGCGAGGAGCCCGGCGCCTACATCTGCGTGTATCCCTTTGTGCGGTCCTATGAGTGGTACCTGCTGCCCGACGACGAGCGCCGCCGCATGCTCGCCGAGCACGGCATGGCCGCGCGCGAGTACAAGGACGTGCGCGCCAACACCGTCCCGGCCTTCGCGCTCGGGGACTACGAGTGGATTTTGGCCTTCGAGGCTCCCGAACTGCACCGCATCGTCGACCTGATGCGCGAGCTGCGTGCCACCGACGCCCGCCGGCACACCCGCGAGGAGACGCCGTTTTTCACCGGCCCCCGGGTGCCCGTCGAGCAGCTGGTGAATGCGCTGCCATGACAACGCCTTTCGACCCCAACGACCCGACCCGATTCGAGGAGATGTACCGCGACCAGCGGACGTCGCACGGCCTGCCGGCCGCCACACCGTGGGACATCGGCGGCCCGCAGCCGGTGGTCCAGCAGCTCGTCGCGCTGGGCGCGATCAAGGGTGAGGTGCTCGACCCGGGCACCGGCCCGGGCCACCACGCCATCTACTACGCGTCGAGGGGTTTTTCGGCGACCGGCATCGACGGGTCGGCGACCGCCATCGAGCGGGCCCGGGAGAACGCCCAGAAAGCCGGCGTGTCGGTCAATTTCGAGCTGGCCGACGCGACCAAGTTGGACGGGTTCGACGGCCGGTTCGACACGGTGGTCGACTGCGCCTTCTACCACACCTTCAGCACCGAGCCCGAGCTGCGCAGCTCGTATGTGCGGGCGCTACACCGCGCCACCAAGCCGGGCGCGCGGCTGTACATGTTCGAGTTCGGCGAACACAACGTCAATGGCTTCAAGATGCTTCGGTCGTTGTCCGAGAACGACTTTCGTGACGTGCTTCCGGACGGTGGCTGGGAGATCACCTATCTGGGCACCACCACGTATCGGGTCAACGTCAGCGTCGAGTCCATCGAGGCGATGGCCCAACGCAACCCCGACATCGCCGATCAGGCCGAGAAGCTGCTGGAGCGCTTCCGGGTGATCGAGCCGTGGCTCGACGGTCAACGGGCGCACGCCCCGTTCTGGGAAGTGCACGCCACCCGGGTGGACTGACACCCCTCCGCGCCCTCCCATGCCAGGCCGCCCCGCGCCCTCCCATGCCAGGCCGCCCCGCGCCCTCCCATGCCGCGAAACTTAACCTGTTGCGATCCTTTTCGGCGTGTCGTCGCAACTGGTTAAGTGTCGCGGTATCCGCGGCGGATGAGCGCACGGCGCACGCGGCCCACAACGTCGTCCGGCTTGTCGTCGGCGATCACCCGGATGACAATCCACCCCAGGTCATCGAGCCTGCGTAGCCGGCTCTGGTCACGCGCGTACTGCTTGCGGTTCGTGCGATGGTGATCGCCGTCGTACTCTGCGGCCACCCTGTACTCTTCCCAGCCCATGTCGAGACACGCGATGAGTCGCCAGTTT
>NZ_LZLL01000623.1:0-639 GCF_001669335.1 Mycobacterium sp. 1245852.3
GCGGCCGCCATCGCCAACAGGTAGCCGTCGACGATCCATTGCTGCAGCACCAGGCCACCCCCGAGGTCGTGCTCGGTGGCCGGCAAGGCCAGGTTGATCACCGTCGAGTCGAGGAACGCGACCATCGACACCGTGACCGCGACCACCATGGCACGTCTGGTCGGCGCCGCGTCGCGCAACCTCATTGCGGGGTCACCATCGGTCGAAATGCAGCACGTCGTCCAGCGGAATCCGCTTGGCGGGGCGGAAGGTCGTGCCGGTGTAGTAGGCGGTGGGGACGGTCGTGGCGTGATAGACGTTGTCCGGCAGGCCGAGGATGGCCCGCATCTCGTCGTCGGCCATGATGGTCACCCCGGTCCACGTGGTTCCCAAGCCCCGAGAGCGCGCGGCCAGCATGTAACTCCACGTGGCGGGCATGACCGAACTCCAATACTGGTTGGCGTTTTCGCCGGTCAACCTGCCGTCGCCGTCGATGACCGCGACGCACGGAATCATTAAAACCGGGACCTCGCTGAAATGCTCGGCCAGATACGCCGCACTGTCGGACACCTTGCGCTGCTCCCGATTGCGCGCGGGGTCCTCCTTGAACCGATCGGCGACCGCGTACGGCGACGCGGCGATCAGGTCCCAGGTGCGGCG
>NZ_LZLL01000624.1:0-5583 GCF_001669335.1 Mycobacterium sp. 1245852.3
CGTCGTCCAGCGCGGCCAGCGCGGCCTGGACCTCGCCGAGCTCGATGCGGTAGCCGCGGATCTTCACCTGCTCGTCGGCGCGACCCAGGTAGCGCAGCTGTCCGTCGGGCCCCCAGCAGACCAGGTCCCCGGTGCGATACATGCGCGCCCCGGGCGCCCCGAACGGGCACGCCACGAACCGCGAGGCCGTCAGCCCGGCCCGGCCCACATACCCGGCGGCCACCCCGTCGCCGGCCACATACAGCTCGCCGACGACCCCCTCGGGCACCGGGCGCAACCACGGGTCGAGCACGAACAGGGCCGCGCCGTCCACCGGCAGACCGATCGGCGGCGTCCCGGATCCCCGCGTCAGCGGGGCGCTGATCGCCACACACATGGTGGTCTCGGTCGGGCCGTAGGCGTTCACCATCACCCGGCCGGGCGCCCAGCGATCCACCACCTCGGCCGGGCAGGCCTCGCCGACCACCGCCAGCGTCACCGACTCCAGCCCCTTCGGCGACAGCATCGCCACCGCCGACGGGGTCTGCGTCAACACAGTGACCTCCGCGTCGACGAGCAGGGCGTGGAAGTCCTTCGGCGAGCGGGCCACCGACTCGGGCACCACCACCAGCCGGCCGCCGCGCAGCAGCGCGCCGAAGATCTCCCAGACCGACACGTCGAAGGCGTACGAGTGGCTCTGCGTCCACACGCCCACCCGCGGCAGGCCGGCGTCCAGGGTGTCCAGCAGCTGGGTCACGTTGCGGTGGGTGATCGCCACGCCCTTGGGGACACCGGTGGTGCCCGAGGTGTAGATGACGTAGGCGATGCCGTCGGCCGCGACCGCCGGCAGCGGCGTGGCCGCGCGCTCCCCGATCCGGGGGTCCTCGATATCGATGACCGTCACCTCGGAGCCGTTCAGTCGCGACCGCAGGCCTTCGGTGGTGACGGCGGCGACCGGCGCGGCGTCGTCGAGCATGAAGCGGATCCGGGCGCCCGGCGCGGCCGGGTCGATCGGCAGGTACGCCGCCCCGGTCTTGAGCACCGCCAGGATGGCCACGATCGCCCGCGCCGACCGCGAGAACAGCACCGCCACCGACTCTCCCGGCCCCGCGCCCTGCTCGGCGAGCAGGCGCGCCAGCCTGGTGGCGGCCTCGTCGAGTTCCCGGTAGGTCATCGACGTGCTACCCCAGCTGATCGCCGCCGCGTCGGGCCGGTCGGCGACCTGCGCGTCGAACATGGCGGGGATCGACGGCAGCGCGGGCAGCGGCCGGGTCAACACCGCCCGGTTGCCGATCTGGTCCAGGCGGGTGCGCTCGGGCGCGCCGAGCAGATCGACCGACGACAGTGGCCGGCCCGGGTCGGCGGCCATCGCGAGCAGCACCCGCTCCAGCCGGTCGCGCAGCGCGTCGATGGTCTGGGTGTCGAAGATTCCGGTGTCGTACTCCACCCGCAGGCCGAGTTCCTGGCCGGACAGGGCGGCCTGCATCGTCAGCGGGTAGTGGTTGCGCTCGAACATGTTGACGTCGGCGATCGCCAGTTCGTGGTCGACGGCCATCGCGGAGGTGTCCAGCGGATAGTTCTCGTAGGCGAACAGGGTGTCGAAGAGCTGCTCGTGTCCGGTGAGCCGGTGGATCTCGTGCAACGCCAGGTGCTGGTGGTCCAGCGTGTCGGCGTGGGCGCGCTGCATCTGGTCGAGCAGCTCGGTGGTGGTGGTCGACGCCGTCATGTTGGCGCGCACCGGGACGGTGTTGATCATCAGACCCACCATCGATTCGGCGCCGAGCACCTCGGCCGGCCGGCCCGACACGGTGGTGCCGAAGGCGACGTCGTGCTGGCCGGTCAGCCAGGCCAGCAGCTGCGCCCACCCGGCTTGCAGCACGGTGCTGACGGTGGTGTGGCCGGCGCGAGCCAGTTCGCTGACCGCGCGGGTGGTCTCCTCGGACAGCGCGAACGACCGGACACCGCGGCCGCCGGGTTCCTGCTGCTGCGGCGGCCCGACCAGCGTCGGGGTGTCGAAGCCGTCCAGCACGTCGCGCCACGCCGCGCGGGCGGCGTCGTGGTCGCGCTCGGCCAGCCAGGTGACGAACCGGCGGTAGGGCGCGGGCGCCGGCAGCCGCTGGCCGGTGTAGCAGGCGAACGTCTCGTTCAGCAGGATCGGCACCGACCAGCCGTCGAGCACGATGTGGTGGATGGTGAGCACCAGCCGGTACCGGTCGTCGCCCGTGCGGATCAGCGCGGCGCGCACGGCCGGCTGGTCGGCCAGGTCGTAGACCGCGGCGCGTTCGGCGGCGCACAGCCGCTGGATCCGCTCTTCGGGCGCGCTGCCGTTGGGCCTGATCTCGAGGTCGCGCCAGGCCAGCGCCGGGTTGGCCGGAATGATCTGGACCGGCTCGTCGAACTCCTCGCAGAATCGGGCCACCAGGTGCGGGTGCCGGCCGACCACGGTGTGCATGGCGTCGCGCAGCCGGTCGGCGTCCAGCGGGCCGGTCAGGGTCAGGTCGAGCTGCACCGCATACAGGTGGTCTTCCAGCCGGTCTCGGGCGTCCCGCCGGGAGCCGGCGTGGAAGAGCAGACCCTCCTGCAGCGGGGTCAGCGGCAGCACGTCGGCGATCCGCAGGCGCCGCTCCAGCCGCTCGATCTGCTGCTGGTCCAGGCGCGCGGGCGCGATGTCCGACGGGGTCAGGCCGCCGCCGCCGTGGCGCACGTGCGCGCAGATGCCGGCCAGGGCCTCGAACCACAGCCGGCTCAGGCGGGCGATCTGGTCGCGGTCCAGCGCCGAGGCCGCCCACGTCCAGTTGGCGTGCAGCTGCGGGCCGTCGGCGGTGTCCATGGTGCCGGCGTTGAGGTCGACGGTGTGCATCAGCGGCATCGGCACCGCGGTGCTGGTCGCGGTGGCCGACGACCCGTCCGGGCTGATTCGCCACAGCTCGTCGGAGAGCTCGGCCGCCGCGCCGCCCAGCCGGCCCAGGTAGTTGAACCCGATGGTCGGGTCGGGGCCGTCCAGGTCGACGTCGCCGTTGAGGTAGCGCAGCAACCCGTAGGTGAGCGGGTCCGGCAGCGCGCGCAGTTGCTCCTTGGCGTCCTTGATCAGCGCGCCCAGGATCGGCGCGCCGGAGGTGACCTGCGACCAGGACAGCCCGCCGACGTGCCCCGCGACGTTCAAAGCCACCGGGTACTTGGTGGTGAACCACCCGACGGTGCGCGACAGGTCGACTCCGGGGGCCAGTTCCTCGTGGCGGCCGTGGCCCTCGACGTCGATGCCGATGGGGGTGCCGACAGCGAGACGGGGGCCCAGGAACTCGGCCCAGGCCAGGGCGAACCCGATCAGCAGGATGTCGTTGACGCCGGCGTGGAATGCCGCCGGCGCCTCGCCGAGCAGCGTGCGGGTGGTCGTCGCGTCCAGGGTCACCGACATGTTCTCGGCGGTCTCGTAGGTGTCGACCTCGGGCCGCACCGCGGGCAGGGCGGACGGGGTCGCGGCGACCCGCCGCCAGGCCTCGGCCTGCTCGGCCACGGCCGGTGACTGCGCGTGCTCGGCGAGCAGCGTCGCCCAGCGGGCGAACGAGGTGCCGCCGGCGGGCAGCGCGACGGGTTGACCGTGGTGATGCTGGCCCCAGGCGATGTTGAGGTCCTCCAGCAGCACCCGCCAGGAGACGCCGTCGACGGCCAGGTGATGAATGATCAGCACCAGCTGACGCGTGGCGGAAACCCACAGCGCGCTGAGCATCACCCCGGCGGCCGGGTTCAACCGCGACCGCGCGTCGATGATCGCCGCGTCCGACAGCTCGTCGACCGCATGCAGCCGCTGGGCGGCATCGACCGAACCCGGCTCGGGCACCCGTAGCGACCACTCGCCCTCCGCCCCGTCCGCGCCGTCGACCCGCAGCCGCAGCATGGCGTGCCGGTCCAGCAGGGCCTGCAGCACCGCCACCACGTCGGCTTCGGTGACGCCGGCGGGGGCCTGCAGGACCATCGTCTGGTTGAACTGATCGACCGGGCCGTCCACGCTGCGCAGCCACCGGATGATGGGCGTGGCGACGACCTCGCCGACGCCCTCGTCTTGCACGCCGTACTCGCCGTCGGTGACGCCGGCGACCCGGGCCAGCCTCGCCACGGTCTGCTCGGTGAAGATGTCGCGGGTGCGCAGCGCCAGGCCGGCGGCCCGCGCGCGGGTCACCACCTGCATCGAGGAGATGCTGTCGCCGCCGAGGTCGAAGAAGGAGTCGTCGACGCCGATCCGGTCGACGCCCAGAACCTGGGCGTAGATGCCGGCCAGGGTCTCCTCGGCCGGGGTGCCCGGGGCGCGGTAGCGGTCGACGTCGCGGTACTCCGGTGACGGCAGGGCCCGGACGTCGAGCTTGCCGTTCGGTGTCAGCGGCAGCGCGTCGAGCGCCACGACGGCGGCCGGGACCATGTAGGCCGGCAGGCGATCGGCCAGCCGGGCCCGGGCCTCGACCGGGTCCGCTCCCCCGGTGACGTAGCCGACCAGGCGCTTGTCGCCCGGCCGGTCCTCGCGGGCGATCACCGCCGCCTGGTCCACGCCGTCCAGCGCGGCCAGCGCCGAGCGCACCTCGCCGAGTTCGATGCGATAGCCGCGGATCTTGACCTGCTCGTCGGCCCGGCCCAGGTACTGCAACTGGCCGTCGGGCCCCCAGCGGACCAGGTCGCCGGTGCGGTACATCCGCGAGCCGGGCGCCCCGAACGGGCAGGCCACGAAGCGCGACGCGGTCAGCTCGGCGCGGCGCCAGTAGCCGACCGCGACGCCGCCGCCGGCGACATACAGCTCACCGACCACGCCGTGCGGCACCGGCCGCAGGGATTCGTCCAGCACGAACGCCGCTGCCGCCGGCACCGGGGAACCGATCGGCACCGGCCCGGTGGTGGGCGATCCCGCCTGCAGCGGCGCGCTGACGGCGGCGTACACCGTCGCCTCGGTGGGGCCGTAGGCGTTGATCATCGTGCGTCCCGGCGCCCACCGGTCGACCAGCTCGGCCGGGCAGGCCTCGCCGGCCACCACCAGCGCCGCGGAGTCCAGCCCCGCGGGCGACAGCACGTCCGCCGCGGACGGCGTCTGGCTGATCACGGTGACCCGTTCGGCGACCAGCAGCGCGTGGAAGTCGTCCGGCGACCGGACCACGGAGTCGGGGATGACCACCAGGCGTCCGCCCTGCAGCAGCGCGCCGAAGATCTCCCAGACCGAGACGTCGAAGGCCAGCGAGTGCCATTGCGACCAGACGCCCTCGCGGGGCAGACCGGAGTCACCGGACGCCAGCAGCCGGGCGACGTTGCCGTGCGTGACGGCAACGCCTTTGGGGACACCGGTGGTGCCCGAGGTGTAGATCAGGTAGGCGACGTCGTCGGCGCTCGGCGCCGGCAACGGGGTCGACGGCTCGCTGTGCACCGCCGGATCGTTCACGTCGAGGACGGCGACGTGGTGGCCGTACAGCCGCTCGGCCGAGGCGATCGTGGCGATCGTGGCGGTGCTCAAGACCGGCGCGGCCTACCTGCCGATCGACCCGGGGCTGCCGGCGGAGCGGATCGGCTTCATGCTCGCCGACGCCGCGCCGATGGTGGCGATCAGCACCGCCGGGCTGGCCGCGCCGC
>NZ_LZLL01000625.1:0-9204 GCF_001669335.1 Mycobacterium sp. 1245852.3
TTAGCTTATGCAATGCTAACTTCAGGCGGGTTAAGTTAGGGGAGACTACATACATGAAAAGTCGCGGCCGTGGAACTCGGTGACACCGGCATGCTCACAGCTCAGCCCGTCAATTCGCGGGTGGACGCGCGGGTGGACGAGGACGTCGTCAGCCGGTTCGCCACGTGCTGCCGCGCGCTCGGCATCGTCGTCTACCAACGGCAGCGGCCGGCGGATCTGGCCGCCGCCCGCTCCGGTTTCACCGCGCTGACCCGCATCGCCCACGACCAGTGCGACGCGTGGACCGGCCTGGCCGCGGCCGGCGATGTCTCCCTGCGAGTGCTCGAGGCGGTATCGCGCACCGTGGCGACCGCGGGCACGCTGCAGCGCCAGGTGGACCTGGCGCCTGGTTCGCTGGGCTTCCGCTACGACACGGGGCTGTATCTGCAGTTCCGCGCCGCGACCCCCGACGAGTTTCAGCTCGCCTACGCCGCCGCGCTGGCAACGGCCGGACGATTCGCTGACGCCGACCAGATCGTCGCCGGCCTGACCGCGCGTCGCCCGACGTGGCGCGAGGCCCGCTGGGTGTCCGTCGTCATCAACTACCGCGCCGAGCGCTGGTCGGACGTCGTCAAGCTGCTGACCCCGATCGTCAACGACGCGGATCTCGACGAGGCGTTCTCGCACGCCGCCAAGATCGCGCTGGGCACCGCGCTGGCCCGGCTGGGCATGTTCGCGCCGTCGCTGTCGTATCTGGAGGAGCCCGACGGTCCCGTCGCGGTGGCCGCCGTCGACGGCGCGCTGGCCAAGGCGCTGGTGCTGCGTGCGCACGTGGACGAGGACGCGGCGAGCGAGGTGCTGCAGGATCTGTACGCCGCGCATCCCGAGAACGAGCAAGTCGAACAGGCGCTGACCGACACGAGCTTCGGCATCGTGACCACCACGGCCGCCCGCATCGAAGCCCGTACCGATCCGTGGGATCCCGAAACCGAGCCCAGCGCAGAGGATTTCGTCGACCCCGCCGCGCACGAACGCAAAGCGGTGCTGCTGCACGAGGCGGAACGTCAGCTGGCCGAATTCATCGGGCTCGACGAGGTCAAGAACCAGGTGTCGCGGCTGAAGAGCTCGGTCGCCATGGAACTGGTCCGCAAGCAGCGCGGCCTGGCGGTCGCGCAGCGTGCCCACCACCTGGTCTTCGCCGGCCCGCCCGGAACCGGTAAGACCACCATCGCCCGCGTGGTCGCCAAGATCTATTGCGGCCTCGGGCTTTTGAAGCGGGAAAACATCCGCGAGGTCCACCGCGCCGACCTGATCGGCCAGCACATCGGCGAGACCGAGGCCAAGACCAACGCGATCATCGACAGCGCACTCGACGGCGTGCTGTTCCTCGACGAGGCCTACGCGTTGGTCGCCACGGGCGCCAAGAACGACTTCGGGCTGGTGGCCATCGACACCCTGCTGGCGCGGATGGAGAACGACCGCGACCGCCTGGTGGTCATCATCGCCGGCTACCGGGCCGACCTGGACAAGTTCCTGGATACCAACGAGGGCTTGCGTTCTCGGTTCACGCGCAACATCGACTTCCCGTCGTACGCGCCGTCGGAGCTGGTCGAGATCGCGAACACCATGGCCGAGCAGCGCGACAGCATCTTCGAGCCGGCCGCGCTCGAACACATGGAGGCGTTGTTCACGAAGTTGGCCACCGAGTCGACCCCGGATGCCAACGGAATCTCGCGACGCAACTTGGACATCGCCGGTAACGGCCGATTCGTCCGAAACATCGTCGAACGCTCCGAAGAAGAACGAGAGTTCCGGCTCGACCATTCCGAAAACGCCGGAACCGGCGAATTCACTGACGAGGAGCTGATGACGATCACCGACGACGACGTCGCACGGTCGGTAGAGCCGCTGTTGCGCGGCCTTGGCCTGTCGGTGCCGGCATGACCTCCAATCACGAGTCCGACGACCGCCGTTCGTTCGCGTCGCGCACGCCGGTCAACGACAACCCCGACCAGGTCGAGTACCGCCGCGGCTTCGTCACCCGCCACCAGGTCAGCGGCTGGCGGTTCGTGATGCGCCGGATCGCCTCCGGTATCGCATTGCACGACACCAGGATGCTCGTCGACCCGCTGCGCACCCAGTCGCGCGCGGTGGCGATGGGCGTGGTCCTGCTGGTCACCGGGCTGGCCGGTTGCTTCGTGTTCTCCCTGATCCGGCCCAGCGGCACGGTGGGCACCAACGCCGTGCTGGCCGACCGGTCGACCGCCGCGCTGTATGTCCGTGTCGGCGACGACCTGCATCCCGTGCTCAACCTGACCTCCGCCCGGCTGATCACCGGCCACCCGGTCGATCCCACCATGGTGAAAAGCACTGAGCTGGACCGTTTTCCGCGCGGCAACCTGATCGGCATCCCGGGCGCGCCGGAACGCATGGTGCAAAACCCGTCGCGCGACGCGAACTGGACCGTGTGCGACGCCGTCAGCGAGCCGGCCCAGGGCGGGCACGCCGCCCACAGCACCGGCGTCACGGTGATCGCGGGCCGCCCGGACAGCAGCGGTGCCCGCGCGGCCACGCTCGCGTCGCGGCAGGCGATCCTGGTCGAGCGTGATGGCAGCACCTGGCTGTTGTGGGATGGCAAACGATCGCAGATCAACCTGACCGACCACGCGATCACGAACGCACTTGGCTTGGGGCAGAACAACTCCGAGATGCCCGCGCCCCGGCCCATCGCGCTGGGCTTGTTCAACGCGATCCCCGAGGGTCCGTCGCTGACGGCGCCCGGCATCCCGAACGCCGGCGCCCCGGCGCCGTTCGGCGTGCCCGCACCGATCGGCGCGGTGGTGGTCTCCTACGCCCTGGATCAGAGCTCCTCGGGTGCGCCGCGCTATTACGCGGTATTGCCCGACGGCCTGCAACAGATCTCGCCGGTGCTCGCCGCGATCCTGCGCAACACCAATTCCTATGGGCTGGACCAACCGCCGCGGCTGGGTGCCGACGCGGTGGCCAAGCTGCCCGTGTCGCGGATGCTGGACACCGCGCGCTATCCGGACCAACAGGTCAGCGTGGTCGACGCGGGCAAGTCGCCGGTCACGTGCGCCTACTGGAGCAAGCCGGCCGGGGCCGCGACCAGCTCGCTGAACCTGCTGTCCGGCTCGGCGCTGCCGATCGCCGAATCGATCCACACCGTCGACCTGGTGGGCGGTGGCGCCGCGACGAGCGGTGCGGTGGCCACCCGCGTGGCCCTGGCACCCGGCACCGGTTATTTCACCCAGACCGTCGGCGGCGGCCCGGACTCGCCGGGCACCGGATCGTTGTTCTGGGTCTCCGACACCGGCGTCCGCTACGGGATCGACAACGAGGCCGAGCACTCGGCCGCCGGGCATGGCAAAACCGTTGAGGCCCTTGGCCTTAGCGGGGCGCCCGTCCCCATTCCGTGGTCGGTGCTGTCGCTGTTCGCCAATGGTCCGACGTTATCGCGCGCCGACGCGCTGCTGGCACATGACGGGCTGACGCCCGACCAGAAGCCCGGCCGTGTGGCTGCTGCTGCCAAGGAAGCCGAGGGAGCCCCCCGATGAGCCGACTGATCTTCGAAGCGCGTCGCCGGTTGGCGCCGCCGGTCACCCGCAAGGGGACCATCGCCATCGAGGCCCCGCCCGAGCTGCCCCGGGTCATTCCGCCGTCGTTCCTGCGCCGGGCGATGCCCTATGTGCTGGTGATCCTGATCGTCGGGATGATCGTCGCCCTGTTCGCCACCGGGATGCGGCTCATCTCTCCGCAGACGCTGTTCTTCCCGTTCGTGCTGTTGCTCGCCGCGACCGCGATGTATCGCGGCAACGACAACAAGACGCGCACCGAGGAGGTCGACGCCGAACGCGCCGACTACCTGCGCTACCTCTCGGTGGTCCGCGACAACATCCGCACCCAGGCCGCCGCGCAGCGCGCCGCCGCGCAGTGGTCGCATCCGGAGCCCGCCGCGCTGGCGACCGTGCCGGGGTCCCGCCGGCAGTGGGAACGTGACCCACACGATCCCGACTTCCTGGTGCTGCGGGCCGGGCGGCACCACGTCCCGCTCGCCACCGCCCTGCGGGTCAACGACACCGCCGACGAGATCGACCTGGAGCCGGTGTCGCACAGCGCATTACGCAGCCTGCTCGACACCCATCGCACGGTGCGCGACGTGCCGACCGGAATCGACCTGACCAAGGTATCCCGGATCACGGTGCTGGGTCAGGAAGACGAGGCGCGGGCGGCGTTGCGCGCCTGGATCGCTCAGGCGGTCACCTGGCATGACCCGACCGTGCTCGGGGTCGCGCTGGTGACCCCCGACCTGGAGGGTCCGGACTGGTCGTGGCTGAAGTGGTTGCCGCACATCGACATTCCCGGCGAGCTCGACGGGGTCGGGCCGGCCCGCTTCATGTCGACCAACGCCGACGACCTGGTCGCGAGCCTGGGGCCGGCACTCGTTGACCGTCCTGCGTTCACCGGCGAGCCCGCCGACGCGCTGCGTCACCTGCTGATCGTCGTCGACGACCCCGACTATGACCTGAACGCGTCGACGCTGGCGCTGGGCCGGGCGGGCGTCACCGTCGTGCACCGCAGCGCCACGGCGCCCAACCGGGAGCAGTATTCGGACCCGGAGAAGCCGATCCTGCGCGTTGCCAACGGCGCGATCGAGCGCTGGCAGACCGGCGGCTGGCAGCCCTACATCGACAACGCCGACCAGTTCGGCGCCGACGAGGCCGCGCACCTGGCTCGTCAATTGTCGCGTTGGGACTCCAACCCGACCCACACCGGGCTGCGCTCGGCGGCCACTCGCGGCGCCACGTTCACCACCATGCTGGGCATCTCGGACGCGTCCCAATTGGACGTGCCCACGCTGTGGGCGCCGCGCCGTCGCGAGGACGAGCTGCGCGTTCCGATCGGGGTCACCGCGACCGGCGAGCCGCTGATGTTCGACCTCAAGGACGAAGCCGAGGGCGGCATGGGTCCGCACGGGCTGATGATCGGTATGACGGGTTCGGGCAAGTCCCAGACCCTGATGTCGATCCTGTTGTCGCTGTTGACGACTCACTCGGCGGATCGGCTGATCGTCATCTACGCCGACTTCAAGGGTGAGGCCGGGGCCGACAGCTTCCGCAACTTCCCGCAGGTGGTCGCCGTGATCTCCAACATGGCGGAGAAGAAATCGCTGGCCGACCGGTTCGCCGACACGCTGCGCGGCGAGGTGGCCCGGCGCGAGACGCTGCTGCGTGAGGCGGGCCGCCGGGTGCAGGGCAGCGCGTTCAACTCGGTGGTGGAATACGAGGCCGCCGTGGCGGCCGGGCACGACCTGCCGCCGATCCCGACGCTGTTCGTGGTCGCCGACGAGTTCACCCTGATGCTGGCCGACCATCCCGAATACGCCGAGCTGTTCGATTACGTTGCGCGTAAGGGCCGCTCGTTCCGCATCCACATCCTGTTCGCCTCGCAGACGCTGGACGTCGGCAAGATCAAGGACATCGACAAGAACACCTCCTACCGCATCGGTTTGAAGGTGGCCAGCCCCAGCGTTTCCCGCCAGATCATCGGTGTGGAGGATGCCTACCACATCGAATCCGGCAAGGAGCACAAGGGCGTCGGCTTCCTGGTGCCCGCACCGGGTGCGACGCCGATCAAGTTCCGCAGCACCTATGTCGACGGCATCTACGATCCGCCGCAGAAGGCCAAATCCTTTGTGGTGCCGTCCATCCCGGAGCCGAAGCTGTTCACCGCCGGACGGGTCGAACCGGATCAGGACACCGTGATCACCGCCCCCGAGGAAGACGAATTCACCGGACCGCCGCGCAAGCTGATCGCCACCATCGGCGACCAGCTGGCAGGCTACGGTCCGCGGGCGCCGCAACTGTGGCTGCCGCCGCTGGACGAGCCGATCCCGCTCACCGCCATGCTGGCGCGCGCCGGCGTGCCGCCCCGGCAATGGCAGTGGCCGCTCGGCGAGATCGACAAGCCGTTCGAGATGCGCCGCGACCCGCTGGTGTTCGACGCCGCCTCGTCGGCCGGGAACGTGGTCATCCACGGCGGCCCCAAGTCGGGCAAATCGACCGCGCTGCAGACGTTTATCCTGTCCGCGGCCAACCTGCACTCGCCGCGCGAGGTCACCTTCTACTGCCTGGACTACGGCGGCGGCAAGCTGCGGGCACTCGAAGGCCTGGCGCATGTCGGCAGCGTGGCCTCGGCGCTCGAACCCGAACGCATCCGGCGCACCTTCGGGGAACTCGAACAGCTGCTGCTGTCGCGGCAGCGGCGAGAGGCGTTCCGGGAGTCCCGCGGCGCGGCCCCCGACGACGGCTTCGGCGAGGTGTTCCTGGTCATCGACAACCTCTACGCGTTCGGCCGCGACAACACCGACCAGTTCAACACCCGAAACCCGTTGCTGGCCAAGGTCAGCGAACTGGTCAACATCGGTCTGGCGTACGGCATCCACGTCGTCATCACCACCCCCAGCTGGCTGGAGGTGCCGCTGGCGATGCGCGACGGGCTCGGGTTGCGCCTCGAGCTCAAGCTGCACGATCCGCGGGACAGCAACGTGCGGGTGGTCGGCGCGCTGCGCCGGCCCGCCGAAGCGGTGCCGCACGACCAGCCCGGCCGCGGATTGACCATGGCCGCAGAGCATTTCCTGTTCGCCAGCCCCGCGCTGGACGCGGAAACAAACCCAGTGGCAGCCATCAACGACCGTTACCCGGGCCTGGCCGCGCCGCCGGTGCGGTTGCTGCCCACCAACCTCGCCCCGGAGTCGGTCGGATCGCTGTATCGCGGGCCGGAGCAGGTCGTCATCGGCCAGCGCGAGGAGGATCTCGCGCCGGTGGTGATCAACTTCGCCGAGAACCCGTTGCTGATGGTGTTCGGCGACAGCAAGTCCGGGAAGACCACGTTGTTGCGGCACCTCATTCGCACGGTCCGCGAGCACTCGACTCCCGATCAGGTGGCCTTCACGGTGCTGGATCGGCGGCTGCACCTCGTTGACGAACCGCTGTTTGCCGACAACGAGTACACGGCCAACGTCGACCGCATCATCCCGGCGATGCTGGGCCTGGCCAACCTCATCGAATCCCGGCGGCCGCCGGCCGGCTTGTCGCCCGCCGAGCTGGCTCGCTGGAGCTTCGCGGGCCAGACCCACTACCTGATCATCGACGACGTGGACCAGATACCGGATTCGCCGGCGATGAGCGGGCCGTACGTCGGGCAGCGTCCGTGGACGCCGCTGCTCGGGTTGCTGTCGCAGGCGGCCGATTTGGGGGTGCGGGTGATCGTCACCGCGCGCGCCACCGGCTCGGGGCACGCGTTGATGACGAACCCGCTGCTGCGCCGGTTCAACGACCTGCAGGCGACCACGCTGATGCTGGCGGGCAACCCGCAGGACAGCGGCAAGATCCGCGGTCAACGATTCGGCCGGTTGCCCGCGGGGCGGGCGATCCTGTTGGGCGACAGCGATGGCCCGACGTACGTGCAGTTGGTCAACCCCTTGATCGGGGAGTCCGTAATGGCAAGTGAAGCGCAACGGGAGGAGTAAAGATGACCTTGCGAGTGGTTCCCGAAGGTCTGGCCGCCACCAGTGCGGCGGTGGAGGCCCTGACGGCCCGGCTGGCGGCCGCGCATGCGGCGGCGGCCCCGGCGATCACGGCGGTGGTGCCGCCGGCGGTCGATCCGGTGTCGCTGCAAACCGCCGTCGGATTCAGCGCTGCGGGCCAGGAGCACTCCGCCGTGGCGGCCCAGGGTGTCGAAGAGCTGGGCCGCGCCGGCGTCGGCGTCGGCGAAGCGGGCGCAAGCTACCTCGCCGGAGACACCGCGGCCGCTGCGACGTTCGGAATCGCGGGCGCCTGACCATGACCGCCCCCATCGCGCCCATCTGGATGGCGTCGCCACCCGAGGTGCATTCGGCGTTACTGAGCGCCGGTCCAGGGCCGGGGCCGCTGTTGGCGGCCGCCGGCGCGTGGACCGCGCTCAGCGCCCAATACGCCTCGGCGGCAGCCGAACTCAGTGGGCTGTTGGGGGAGGCCCAGGCCGGCGCCTGGGAGGGGCCGAGCGCCGAGCAGTACGTGGCGGCCCACCTGCCGTACCTGGCGTGGTTGCAGCAGGCCAGCGCCGACAGCGCGGGGGCGGCCGCCCAACAAGAGGTCGCGGCCTCGGCGTACACCGCCGCCTTGGCGGCCATGCCGACGCTGGCGGAACTGGCCACCAATCACACCGTGCACGCGGTGCTGGTCGGGACGAATTTCTTTGGGATTAACACGATTCCGATCGCGGTCAACGAGGCCGACTATGCACGGATGTGGGTCCAGGCCGCCGCCACCATGGGCACCTACCAGGCTGTGTCGGGCTCGGCCCTGGCCGCCGCGCCGCGCACCACGGCGGCGCCGTCCATCGTCAATCCCGGTGGGCAGGCCAACAGTCTGGCGGCCAACGCCTCGCAGAACAGCCCCGGGGACTGGTGGCAGAACTTCATCCAGCAGTTGTCGAAGTTCCTGCAGGACTTCTTCCAGAACATTCAGCAGATGCTGCAGGACTTCTTCTCGAACCTGCCGGCGTTCCTGGCGGCCAACGGGCCGCTGCTGTTCTTCGTTGCCTACCAGGTGTTCTTCAACGCCGTTGGCTGGCCGACCTGGGGCGCGATCCTGACCGCGCCGTTCCTGATTCCGCTGCTGCTGGGCATCGGGCTCAGCTCGTTGCTCACCACGCCGGTCGAGGCCGCCGCCCCGGAGGCCGCCCCCGCCGTGGTGGCTCCGGTGCTGACGTCGAACAAGCCGCCGTCCATGCTGCCGGCGGTCGCGCTGGCCCCGACGATGCCGGCCCCAGCCGGGGCCCCGGCCACCACGGTCGCCGCGGGTTCCGGGGCGCCGGCCGCGCCGGCGCCGGCGGCCGCGGCCAGCAACTTCGCCTACCTGGTCGCCTATGGCGGTGATCCGGACGCCGGGGTCGGACCGACGCTCGGGGGCCGCGGCGGTGCCAAGGCACCTGCGGCCACCATCCCGGCGGCCGGAGCCGCGGCGGCCAGCCGGGCCGAGTCCCGGGCGCGGCGCCGTCGGCGCGCCGCGCTGCACGACCACGCCGACGAGTTCGCGGACATGGAATCTGACTTCGGCGTGCCGCCGGATTTCGGTGACGAGGAGGAGCTGGCCGCGGCCGTCGCATCCGCGCAGGGTGCCGGGGCGCTCGGATTCGCCGGAACGACACAGCGGCAGAAGGCTT
>NZ_LZLL01000626.1:0-29162 GCF_001669335.1 Mycobacterium sp. 1245852.3
CGACGTGCCGGTCGGCATCGGGGTGGCGATGGCGGGTGCGCGGGGCGTCGACAAGTTCGCCAAGCTGGCCGACCACCTCATTGCGGTGGAGCCGGACGCCGAACTCGTCAGGGAATGGCACTCCGCCCGCCAAGCCGCCAACCTCGCGGGCGGCGGACGGGTGGTCGGCCAGATACCGGTCTCCTGGGATCCCGACCGCGACACCGCGGTGAAGCGTGCACACGACCAGTTCCGCTGGTTTGCCGGCGGCTGGAAGGTCAACGCGGATCTGCCGACGCCGGCCGGCTTCGCCGGGGCGACCCAGTACGTGCGGCCCGAAGACGTCGCCGAGACCATTCCCTGCGGTCCTGACCTCGATGCCATCGTCGAGGGCGTCCGGCCGTACTGGGAGGCCGGGTTCACCGACATCGCGCTGGTGCAGATCGGCGGGGAAGCCCAAGAGCGGTTCCTCGCCGAGGCCGCGGAGCCTTTGCTCGCGGCGTTGCGCGACGCAGCAAACTGATCGCAGGTTTGACCGCTTCCCGCCCGGGTATCCGCGTTCGCAGTCGTGCGGAGCCGGCCAACGCGCGTCGGGACGTCGGCAGAGCTGGGACGTGACGGGCGTTCCGGCGGCGTTGGCCCCGCAAATCGCCGCCGCACCGCCGGTGGCCCGGACACAGGTCTTCCGGCGAAGCAAGGGGGAGTGAAAGTTGAGCGATCAGACCGACGGCACCACGAACACACTCGTCAAGGTCCTCAGCGGTGCCAGTTTCGGACTCGGCGTCAGCGAATTGGTCGCCCCGGGCAAAGTGGCCGCAATCGCGGGCGTGGATGACACCAGCCGGTCGCGACGGGTGATCCGCGCGCTCGGGGTCCGCGAATGCGGCCATGGCGCCGCGCTGCTCGGCGGTCCCGCCAAGCTGGTGTGGACCCGGGTGGCCGGGGACGTCCTGGACATGGCCCTGTTGATCGCGGGCGTGGCCGCCCGCGGCCCGGGGCGACGCGGCCAGGGCGCCATCTCGGCGGCACTGCTGTCCGGTATCGCCGGACTGGACCTGTACACGGCGCTACGCACGACCGGCAACGGGGCCGCATCAGGCGCTCCAGCGCTACGAGCTCTTTGAGGCGAAAGTAATCGGTGATTCGCAGGAAGGGACCGACGATGTCAAACGAGTTGCAAGGCAAGAAGATTGCGATTTTGGCGGCCGACGGTGTGGAAAAAGTCGAGCTCGAACAGCCGCGTGCGGCGCTGCAGGAGGCCGGCGCAAAAGTCCAGTTGCTGTCGCTGAAGGACGGCGAAATCCAGGCGCGTAATCACGATCTGGAACCGGCGGGAACGTTTGCCGTCGACCGCAAGGTATCCGAGGCGTCCGTGGACGACTTCGACGGCCTGGTGCTGCCGGGCGGCACGGTGAACCCGGACAAGCTGCGCATGGACAAATCCGCGGTGTCTTTCGTTCGCGATTTCGTCGGATCGGGCAAGCCGGTGGCGGCCATCTGTCATGGCCCCTGGACGCTGGTGGAAGCCGGTGTGGCAGTGGGCCGGACGCTGACCTCGTACGCCAGTATCCGCACCGATCTGCGCAACGCGGGTGCCCATGTCGTCGACGAGGAGGTCGTCGTCGACGGCAACCTGATCACCAGCCGTTCCCCATCGGATCTTCCGGCGTTTTGCGCGACCATCCTCAAGCAATTCGCGCAGGCGACTACCGGCTGACCGCGACTTTTCGGCCGTTCCGTTTGAATGCGCCGGTTTGCGGGCATTATCCCGCCAAGCCGTGATCAGCGGCAATCCTTGTAGGGTTCTCGAAAGGCCAACAGTGACAACCACGTATCCCGAGCCCGTTGTTTCACCGGTGCCAAACGTGTATCAGCCGCAGGAGGACTCCCGTTTGCTGGTGGACGTGATGCACGATTCCGGCCTGATCCCGGGGCGTCGTGTGCTCGATCTCTGCACGGGCAGCGGGTTCGTCGCGATCGCGGCTGCCGCGATGGGATGCGCGAGTGCCACCGCCTTCGACATCTGCCCGCAGGCGGTGTGTTGTGCCCGGGAGAACGCCGCGGTGGCCGGCGTGCAGGTCGACGTCCGCGAGGGCTCCTGGAACGCCGCGGTGGATGACGCGCCGTTCGACGTCGTCGTGTCCAACCCGCCCTATGTCCCCACCCCGCCCGGCGCCGAGACCGAAGAGATCTGCCCGGCCGCCGGCCCGTCCTGGGCCTGGAATGCCGGCGCGGACGGCCGCACGATCCTCGATCCGCTGTGCGAGACCGCGCCAAAGCTGTTGCGCGACGGCGGATCCCTGCTGCTAGTGCATTCGGCGCTGTCCGGCGTGCAGCAGTCGCTGGATGCCCTGAAGTGGGCCGGGATGGACGCGAAAGTAATTGCCTCCAAATGGATACCGTTCGGTCCGGTGCTGTCGTCGCGGGCGCAATGGTTGGAGAGCGTCGGCCTGATCCCGCGCGGCCGGCGCGAAGAAGAGCTGATCGTGATCCGCGCGGAAAAGCGATGACCACTACCCGGGTACAGGTGGTGCCCAACGGGCCCGTGCTGGTCTCGGGCCCGGTGCGCATCGAGATGCCCAACGGCGAGGTCGTGGAGTCCGACCGGTTCATGGTGGCGATCTGTACCTGCCGGCGCAGCGACAATTATCCGTTGTGCGACACCAGCCATCGCAGGTGTCGACGCCTCAAGGCGTCGGCTACTCCAGCGGCCGCCGCAGCGACGTCTGATTCTGGCGCCACGACGTCATAATCCGTTCCGCCAGGCGGTCTTCCACCGCGGCATGCGCCCGGATACCGAAGATGACGTCGTGCTCGAGTTGCGGCTCCTGGGCGACGAGATCGCCGACGACATCGATGCGCACGACGTGCTCGTGCACCGCGTCGGCCTCGACATGCTCGCTGTAGAACTCGACGCAGGCCGCTGGCGCCTGCAGGCGGCGCAACGCCTTCACCATGCGCTGTGATCCCGGCGGTGAGGTGATCTCCGTCGAGGCGAAGTGCCCGATGGCGGCGCCGCGCAACGAGCGGTGCAGCCCGAACAGCGACATGAGGTTGACCACCGCCAGCGATTCGGCGGGCACCGCGTCGATGTAGCCCCAATACGTCGCGTCCAGTCCGGCCGCCGACAGCAGATCCGCGAACAGCTGCTGGTGTAACCGCGCGCCATGTCCGGCGCCGTACTCATCGAATTCGATTGCCACGAATGCCGCTTTGGCCACTCCGCGCAGCCGCGGGATGGCAAAGGCGTGCGGATCACCCTCCTTGAGGTGATACAGCGAGCGGTGCACGAAGTATTCACACATCTGCTGCCAGGTTCCGGTGTCGCGCAGGTAGTACGACGGGCCGGTGCCGTCGACGGGTTCGACCGTCAGCGCTTCCATCTCGGCCGCCGCGGTCTGATCGGGGTCGATGAGTCCGACATCGCGGCGCACGCCGGCCAGAAAGACGCGTTCCAGCTCGGCGCGCAGCCCCAGCAGCGCCGGGTTCCACTCCCAGGCGGGGTCGACGCCGGCGAGACCCCGATAGTGCAGCTCGTAGCACATCGACAGCGCCAGCTGCAGATCCAGACCATAGGGATCTGAATCGCGCACCGACGCGCCGATACGGGTCAGGTGATCGCCGGAGGGCGGGCCGGACAGCGCGCAACGCACGGCTGTTGACAGCGGCCCGTGTGCTGCAGGCAGGACGGGTTCGGTCATGGTCGATGCGTGGGTCACGCCGATGTCTACCCGCTACCGGGGGCTGGCAAACGGCGCGCCGGCGGTCGCATACGTCCCCCGCCCGCCTCAGCCGGCCGCTGACGGCGGTCGGAAGGTGATGTCGGCGGTGGTGCCGGCGGCGGTGGTGTCCAGGTCCATGGAATCGCTGAGCATCCGCATCAGCGGTAAGCCGCGGCCACCGTTGCCCGGGTTGGCGGCCGGCGTCTTCCACGATCCGTAATCGGTGATCCGGGTGCGCACTTCGTCGTCGGTGAGGCTGACTTCGAGCAGCATGGTTCCGGCGGCGAAACCACGGTAAGCGTGTTCGACGCAGTTGGTGCACCCCTCGTTGACCACCAGCACGATGTCGGCGGTCAGGTCTTCACCGATGCCCCCGGCGCGCAACCAGTCCGCCAGCCGATGCCGGATGCTGACCAATTGGTCTGCGGTGGCGACGGTTTCGATCCGCAGCGGGCTGTGCTGATGGCGGTAGATCACCATCGCGACGTCGTCGTCATATCCCGCTGCCGGAGCCAGCTTACGAAGCACCTCATCGGCGACGGTGTCCAGGGGTGATGTCATGGTCTGCGCCAGAACGTCTGCGGCGCGGGCGATTCCGTCGTCGATCGATTCGTGTTTGCGTTCCACGAGGCCGTCGGTGAACAGCATCAGCGTCGAGCCGGGCGGCAGCACCTGGGTGGTCTGTGGGCGCGGCTCGGTCCGGCGGACCGCGAGCGGCACCGACGCGGCATCGGTCAACAGCGTGGTCGTGCCGGGCTCCGGCCCGGCCAGCACGGCCGGCATGTGTCCGGCGTTGCTGTACTGCAGCACCCCGGTCTCGGTGTCCAGAATCGCCAGGAACACCGTGGTGCAGTACGCATTCGGGATGAGCGACGCCGCCGAGTCGAGCTGATCGAGCAGCACCGCGGGTTCGGCGCCGTTGATCAGTAGCGCCCGCGCGGAGCTGCGCAGCTGCCCCATGATCGCGGCGGCCGGCAGGCCGCGGCCCACGCAGTCGCCGACGACGATGCCGATGTGGTGCTCGCCGATCGGGAGCACGTCGTACCAGTCGCCGCCGATCTCCAAGGGCGGCACCGCGGGTTCGTAGCGAACGGTGAAGCCCGGCGGCGGCTGAACCGGCGGCAGCATGGCGCGCTGCAAGGTCAGCGACGTCTCGCGCGCGCTCTCGAACTGGCGCACGTGCTGCATGGCCAGACTCAGGTGGCTGATCAACACGGTGACCAGCAGCCGATCCTCCCCGCTGACCCACCGCGGTGTGCGCAGCTCGAGCCACAGCGCCAGGTTCCCGGTGCCGGAGAGCACCGCGACCAGTCCCTGCGCCTTGCCTGGATTCCCCGGCGCCTCAATCGTTTTCGCCGTCAGCGGCAGCTGGTGGCGCGCGTCCTGAAAGGTGTTGCGCAACCACGGCTCCAGCGCGCGCCATGACGAGGCGGACGGCTCGCCCGCCACCTGGACGGTCGGGTCGCCGTCACCGTTGGGCCACGAGACCGCGATCACCCGCTGCACGTCGATCGCCGCGCTGCACTCGTCGAGGGTGATCGACAGCAGCTCGTCCACGCTTTTGGCCACCGCCACCGCGGTGGCCAGCCGCAGCACCGCGCTCTCCCGGGCCGCGAAGGCGCGCTCGGCGGTGACGTCACGGATCGTTCCCACGTAGGCATCTCGATCGCTGCCGGTTTCCTTGACTGCGTTGATGCTCACCTTCACCCACGCCAGATGCCCGTCGGCGTGGCGAATCGGTGTTTCGTAGTCGGCCCGGCCGTGGCTCAGCACCCGGGTTATCTGTTCGGCCGCCGTCTTGGTGTCGACCAGCCAGGGGTGCGGCCATCGATACGGCAGACCCTCGCTGGAATACCCGAGGATCTCGATGAAGGCACTGTTCATCTCGACCACCGAGCCCTCGTGATCGGCGACGAAGAAGCCTTCCTGCAGGGAATTCACCAG
The DNA here is from genome assembly GCF_001669335.1 of Mycobacterium sp. 1245852.3. Lineage (NCBI taxonomy): Bacteria > Bacillati > Actinomycetota > Actinomycetes > Mycobacteriales > Mycobacteriaceae > Mycobacterium > Mycobacterium sp. 1245852.3. The sequence goes on from NZ_LZLL01000626.1 coordinate 5,646, forward strand.
TGCCGTGCGGAATTTGTCGCGATCGGCCAGCCCCTCGGCGCGGGCCCGTTGTTCGGCGTAGCGTCTGTTGCCGTCGATGAAGCCACGCGTCGCGACGTCCAGCGGAACCAGCAGCTGCAGCAGGAACTCCAGCGCGATCGGCGCATCCACGCGCACGTCCGTCGCAATTTCGAAGACCAGCCGCACGTGATGCTCGACGATGTCGAGCAGGCTGATCTGCTCCTGCAGGGCCCTGCGCCCGAGCTCGTTGCCGACCGACAGGGTCGCCTCGTCACGCGAATCGACGTAGGCGCGTAACGCGGCCTCGTACTGGTCGTAAAAGTCGTGGTGGGCGTTCACATCGTCACTCCCCGGTGCCGCGCGGCCAGCACCATCGCATCGTCGGTCTCCTTCGCGTCCTTGCCGAGGAGTCCTTCGGCGATGGCGACCGCCGGGGCCGAAAAGTCGATATGGTCCAGGTAGTCTTCGATGATTCCGTCCGTCCGCATCAGCAGCAGATCACCGGGGCGAATCGAAACGGCTTGCGCTGGTCTGATTTCCGGTATGCGATAACCGACGATGCCGCCAATGAGACGTGCCGTGGACTGGATATGGATACCGGTTGGTGCCTTGGTCACCAGATGGGCGGTGACATTGCCCACGCCGGCCCACGTCACCGTGTTGTCGGCAAAGTCGACCCGCGCCAACGTCATTGCGACTCCTCTGGTGCCGGCCAACACCCGGTGACAGAGTTGGATCAACACTTCGATCGGCTCCGACGCGGCCCGCGTGACCGTGTCGACCGCCCGCAGCGCGGCGTCGGCGGCGGCAGGCCCGTGGCCGAGCCCGTCCACCAGTCCGAACAATGCGGCCGTACCGGCGATGTCGACGGCAATGCCCCGATCACCGGAGGTGTCCTCGCTCGGCAAAGGCCTACCCGCCCTTGCCCATTCGATAGGTCCGAAACGCCCGTTCTTATGCACGAGGGGGAACCCATTTCCACATTTCGATGACGGTCCCCTGGCCCAGGGTCGACTCGACTACCAACCGGTCCATCAGGCGGCGGGCACCCGGCAGGCCCATGCCCAGACCCCGTCCGGTCGTGTAGCCGTCTTCCATCGCCCGCTCGATGTCGGCGATGCCGGGGCCCTGATCTTCGGCGCGCACCACCAGGGCTTCGCGTCCCTCCCGATCGGCGACGGCGACCCGAACCGCGCCGCGGCCCGCGTAGCTGGTGATGTTCCGCGCGATCTCCGAGATCGCCGTGGCGATCATCGTGACGTCGGTAAGGGAGAATCCCAGATCGAGGGCGAGTTGGTGTCCGGCCTTGCGGGCTTCGACGATGTCGTCGGGGTGGTCGATGGCGACGACGATATCAGCCGCCACCGTCGAGCCCGATCGTTGACTTCCCCACGCCGCCTTGGCGATTCAGCAGGGCGAGGCCCTCTTCAAGATCCAGCGCGGTGTTCATGTCGTCGAACTCAAGACCCAGCTGCACCATCGCGAAGGCCACCTCCGGCTGCAGCCCCACGATCACGGTGTCCGCGCCGCGCAGCCGGGTCATGTGCGCGATGGTCCGCAGCGACCGCGCGGCAAAGGAATCCATCACATCGATGGCGGTGACGTCGACGATGATGCCCTGGGCGCGGAACTGGCTGACCCGTTCCATGAGGTCGTAACGAAGGCGTTCGGCGTCGGAGTCGGTGAGGGCGGCCTGTACCGACGCAATGAGAATCGAGCCCTGCTTCAGGATCGGTACTGGCATAGGGTGCTCGTGTCGATGGTGGTTAGCCGGTCTATTCGCCGGTGCGGGTGACCTCGTAGCCCAGCAGGCGTTCGGCCTCCTCGATGCCGCCCTGCAGGTCGCCGACCGCGTTCATCTTCGACAGGTCCAGCCCGATGGTCACCAGCGTCAGCGCGATCTCGGAGGACAGGCCGGTGATGATCACGCTGGCACCCATCAACCCCGACGCGTCGACGGTCTGCACCAGGTGGTTGGCTACCGTCGAGTCGATGGTGGGCACACCGGTGATGTCGATGACCACCACCTTGGCCCGGTTCGCGCGGATGGCCCGCAGCAGCTGTTCGGTGACCTGGCGGGCGCGCTGAGAATCCAGCACGCCGATGATCGGCAGGATCAGCAGCTGCTCACGCACCTGCAGCACCGGCGTCGACAGCTCGCGGATCGCCTCCTGCTGCTGGCGGATGATGCGCTCGCGTTCCTGTACGAACGACACGCCCACCGTGTTGGCGATGCGGTTTGCCGCCGGCTCGTAGGCGTCCAGCACCCGATTGAGCATGTCGAAGTCGGTCTGGTACTTCTCGAACAGCGAGCGGGCGAGCACGTCGCGCAGCAGCAGGACGATGCCGAGTACCTCGTCGGTCTCCACACCGCGCGGGATGATGCGTTCGGACAGGTCGCGCGCGTAGTCCTGCAGTGCCTCGACGCTACCGGTCTCGAGCACCTCGACGTAGCTGTCGTAGACCGTCGTCGCCTCGGAGAAAATCTCCTCCGGGGTCATCGCGGTGAGCAACTGCGCCTCGGTGATGCGGCGGGCCCATTCCTCGCGCAAAATCGTCCGATTCTGCCGTAGATGCTGAACTAGCTGCGGCAGTAGGCCCTCGCTGGAAATACCCACGGTCTGCGCGGCGGCGCCGGTACTGTTGAAATCCGACGGCGAATCTGACATCTGGCCTCCCGAGTAGCCACGTCGCGCCCTGCGGTCTGCAGTTCCTTTTGCGAGACTAGCCTGGGTTGTCGCGGGGCACGTGTAGAGGGCATATTCTTCTCGCAGTTCGTAACGGCAGGCTAGGGTTGAACCACGCTTAAGGCACTCAAGGCCCAGGACGAAGGATTGCCATTGTCAGCTCCTGATTCGATTACCACGTTGGTTGAAGACCACGACGGGGTGTCCGTGGTCAGTGTCAGCGGCGAAATCGATTTGGTCACGGCGCCCGCGCTGGAACAAGCCATTAGCGCTGTCGTCGCCGATAGCCCGACGGCGCTGGTCATCGATCTCTCGGCGGTGGAGTTTCTCGGCTCGGTCGGCCTGAAGATCCTGGCCGCGACGTATGAGAAGCTGGGCAAGCAGACCGGGTTCGGCGTGGTCGCACGCGGTCCGGCCACCCGCAGGCCGATCCACCTGACCGGTCTGGACAAGACCTTCCCGCTGTATCCGACGCTCGACGACGCACTGACCGGCGTGCGGGACGGCACACTCAACAGCTAGCGCCGCGCTTTACCCATCGCTTGCCTGACAACGCCTTTGGCGCGGATGGGGCGATTTCAATTTCGCATCTCGTCGATTTCGGCGCCTATTCTGCGTTTTTTCTCGAGGACACCGCCGGCCTGAAGCGGTCTGCGCGCCCGGCGCAGGTGCGATGATCGGGGCTATGGACGTCGACCATCCGCAGTCGGACCAGCGGTGGGATCGCCGTGCGCGCGGCGAGACAGAAGTTCAACGGCTGGACCGCAATTGGAACAGCCTGCTGCAGGAGCTGCGCGTGGTCCAGACCGGGGTGCAGCTGCTGACCGGATTCCTGCTGACCCTGCCGTTCCAGCAGCGCTTCGACGTGTTGGGGCCGCCGATGCGGGTGGTCTATTTGGCCAGTGTGGTGTGCGCGGTGTGCGCGACCGTCTTGCTGATCGCGCCGGTGGCCATGCACCGGATGCTCTTCCGGCGTCATCGGCTACAAGTCCTGGTCTCGGCCGCACACCGGTGTGCCTATGCCGGGCTGGCCCTGCTCGGTCTGGCGGTCATCGGCCTCACCACGATCATCTTCGCCGCGGTGGCCGGGCGAACCGTGGGCCTGATAGCCGGAGTGTGTGCGCTGCCGCTGTTCACCTTCTTCTGGTGGGTGCTGCCACTGATGCTGCGGACGCACGGCGAGTGACGCGACCCCGCCGGTCAGCGACCGGGCGCGAGCGCCGCGATCCGGGTGGACGTCAGGTGTTCGAGCAGGTCACGCGGATCGGCAAAGACGGGGTCGGCCCCCGCCTCCTGCAGTTCCGCGCGGGCGATGCCGCCGCTGCACAGCCCGATGCACGGCACTCCCGCGCCGGACGCGGCGCGTGCGTCCCATACGGCGTCCCCGACGAACACGGCGTGTTCGGCGTCCACACCGGCGCGGTCCAGGGCCACGTTAACGATGCCGGGTTCGGGCTTGGCGGTGTCGACGTCGCGTGACGACGTCGTCTCGGAGATGACGTCGTCGCAATCGAGCACCTTGCGCAGGATCTCCAGTTCGTCTTCGGGCGCCGAGCTGGCCAGCACCACCTGCAAGCCCAGCTCGGCGACGCGGCGCAGCAGGTCGCGGGCGCCGGGCAGCGGTTGCAGCAGCGGCGTGATCTCCCGGTAGTACTCGCTGTGCTTGTCGCTGAGGCGCTCCTGGACGTCGGCCGGGGCGTCGTCGGAGAGCTTGCGCACGAGCGTGGATCCGTCCATACCGATGCAGCGATGGATTTGCCAGGACGCCACCACCATGCCCTCGGCGTCGAACGCGCGCTGCCAGGCGTGCACGTGCAGGTAGTTGGAATCCACCAGGGTTCCGTCGACGTCGAACAGGACGGCGGGGCGGCCGCCGCGCGCCGTCAGGGCAGGCTCCCGGCGCCGGTGCCGGGGCACCCGCCCGCATGCGATCGTGAAATCATGTGCCCGGCATACCCACGCAGGGCGTGACTGACACGGTCCACCCTTCGTTTGGTCCCTGGGCCGACGGGTACCCCGGGTGATGATCCGCTGCGCCGGGACGGCTGTGCCGTGCTTGCCAGCGGATCCGACCTAGGCCGTATGTATTGAATGACGCTGGCACACAATAGTTTTCGACGAGGAATGACGTTGGATTACCGCAAGAACGCCCCAGTCGACCATGCCCGTACCACCCGTGCGCACGCCGGCGAATCCCTCCAGAACGGCGCCAACGCACCCGGGCTTGCCGGGTCGGCCCTCGCGGTGATCGCCCTCACCGTCGGGCTGTTCGCCGTGGCCGCCGGCCATCTGGTGGTCGGCGCCGTCGCCCTGATCGCCGCCGTCATATTGGGCGCGCTGAGCGCGACCTGGCTGCTGCGCACCCACCGCAAGGTTCGCGATGCCGAACTGCGCTGGCATGCCAAGCATTCCGACCAGCCGGCGCCACCGCCCAGCAGCTGACGGAATCGGTACGCGCCTGATCCCGCGGCGAGCGGGTGAATTGGGCACATTTTTTCGGTCGCAATGGTGTAGCACACCCCCGAACGGGGTACTGCCTGCGCCACGGGTGAGTACAGGAAAGTGCGTCAACCCGTTCCGGAGCAGGAAGGAACACCGATGGCGACCACCACTGACTACGACGCACGCCGTATATCCGACGCGGACACCCCGGACAAGTCCTCGCTACGCGAATTGGCCCCGACCCTGCAGGGAGCCGCCACCACCGTGGTGGACGAGGACCCCAACGATGTGCACTTCTTCGAGCTGCCGGGCGCCGACCTGTCCGGGGAAGAGCTGTCGGTGACCGTGATTCCGCAGCGGGCCGACGAGTTCACCTGCTCCAGCTGCTTTTTGGTCCAGCACCGTAGCCGGATGCGCACGTCGAGCGCCGGCCTTCCGGTGTGCGCCGACTGCGCCTGAGATCGGCTCTTCCGGAAGACTCCCCGGCCCGCGTGAGCCCCGCGCCGCGACCGCGAACCTGCGCTGGATTGTCGGTGGCATCCACTAGGTTCAGCGGACGATGGAGAAGGTGCTCGGGTCGCTCCTGCCGCTGGGGTTAGCGCTCCCTTGGTATTTCACGCAGCGGGCCACCGGTAGCCTGCCGGCGGGATGCGCGGCCGGCCTGGTCGGCCTGGCCGCCGCGGTGGCCATCCTGTGGTGGCTTTCGCTGCAACGGGATCGCCACCAGGCCGACGCGCAGCGACGCCGCGACCTCAAATGCGCGAAAGCCGGGCTGCGGACCATCGATCGGATGTCGGGCACCGAGTTCGAGGAATTCGTTGCGGCACAGCTTCGGATCGCGGGCTACAGCGTCACCCCGACGGCGAGCACCGGCGACTACGGCGTGGACCTGATCGCCAAGAAGGACGGTGCCCGCATGGCCGTTCAATGCAAAAGGCTGGCGAAGGCGGTGGGCGTGGCCGCGGTCCAGCAGGTCGTGGCCGGGGCGCTGCACCATGGCTGCAACCGGACGGTCGTGGTGACCAACCAGACCTTCACCAAGGCGGCTCGCCGGCTGGCCAGCACCCATCACTGCCGTCTGGTGGCGCGCACCCAATTGCACAGCTGGACGCGAATCGCCACCGTTCCCGGCCGGGGCCCGCGGCGCACACCCGGGGTCGCTCCCCACGCCCGGCCGCAGCGGCTGGAACCGGAGTGGGACGCCTAACGAGAGCCTCTGCGCCACAGCATGTTCGGGCCGTCACGCCGGTGTCAGCGCCGGGTGGCGTCATCGATCACCCGGCGCGCGATGTCCCGCAGCGGGGTGTTCATGCTCTGCGAGAGTTTGATCAGCGTGTTGAAGGCGGTCTGATCGTCGAGGTCGTAGCGCTCGATGAGGATGCCTTTGGCCTGGCCGATCATGTCGCGGGTGCTCAGGGCTTCCTTGAACTGTTGGGTGCGCACCACGTTGCTCCACGCCAGGGCGCCCAGCGTCGCGAAGATGGCGGCGATCCGACGGGAGTCCTCGGAGAAGGCCTGCGGGCGATCGGCATAGAAGTTCAGGGCGCCCATGCTCAGCTCGTCGGCGAACATCGGCAGCGACAGAACGCTGCGGATCGGCGTGTGGGCGAGCGCGTCGGCCTGATACTTCGGCCAACGTTGGTCCATCTCGAGGTCGTCGATGACGACGACCTTGCGGGTCCACGCGGCGTGCACGCACGGCCCCTCCAGGTGACGCTGCTGGAACTCGTCCAGCAGGCGGGCGCTGTCGTGGGTGACCGACGGGGTGCTGATCTCGTTCTGCCGGCTGGTGACGGTGATCCCCGCTTCCTGAGCCCCCGGCACCCAGCGCGCGGCCGCGCTGGTCAGGTCGTCGAGCACCTGGGGGAAGTCAGACGCGTCCGCGGAGTAGATGGCGCGCAGAACGTCGGTGAGCAGGGTCAGATCGTCAAAATTGGTCACTGAATGTCGCCCTCATGCTTCGAGACCGGTTACAGGCAATTCCGCGCCGTTTTCTGCAGCCTGCGGTCTCGCGAGGCGATCACTGATTAGCTATGACGGCGACGAAAGTCGATGCTGTCTGCTTAGCATGACGGTGAGATCCATTATATCGGCCGGGTTTCCGCCGATTGCGCCCGATACCGACTCTGGACGGACCCCGGTTGACGGGGGCCAGACGCCGGTCGCGACCCTCCGCCGCGGCTGACGAGCGACGGATGTCCAACTGGTCGGGGTGGCGGGATTTGAACCCACGGCCTCTTCGTCCCGAACGAAGCGCGCTACCAAGCTGCGCCACACCCCGCTTGAAGCTCCGACAGCCTATCGCACCGGGCCGTCGGCTGGCCAAACCGCGGTGCGCGAGGTCACGTCCAGGTGCACGATCGCTCGAACTCGACCAGCGCCTCGGCCGGGCCGGTCGGATCCAATCCCTGCGCCCGCACCCACTCGTCACTGAAATAGGTGTCGCGGTAGCGATCGCCGCTGTCGGCGAGCAGCGTGACGACCGAACCGCTGCGGCCCTCGGCGACCATCTCGGCGAGCAGGCCGAACGCACCCCACAGGTTGGTCCCCGTCGACGGCCCCACCCGGCGCCCCAACACGGCGCTGACGTGCCGCGCGGCCGCGATTGACGCCGCGTCCGGGACGGCCACCATCCGGTCGACGACGCCGGGCAGAAACGACGGCTCCACCCGCGGCCGGCCGATGCCCTCGATGCGCGACGAGCCGGGCAGCACCAGGTCGTTCAGGTCGTTCTGGCCTTCGGCGTAGGCGGGGAAGAACGCGGAGTTCTCCGGGTCGACGACGCACAACCGGGTGGCGTGGCGCCGGTACCGGATGTAGCGCCCGATCGTGGCGCTGGTTCCGCCGGTGCCCGCCCCGACCACGATCCACTCCGGGACGGGGTGCTCCTCCTCGCGCATCTGCTCGAAGATCGACTCGGCGATGTTGTTGTTGCCCCGCCAGTCGGTGGCGCGTTCGGCGTTGGTGAACTGGTCCAAGTAGTGCCCACCGGTCTCGTGGGCGATCCGCTGGGCCTCGGCGTAGACCTCGCTGGCGCTCTGCACGAAATGGCAACGGCCGCCGTGGGCTTCGATCAGCGCCACCTTCGACGCGCTCGTCGCCGCCGGCATCACGGCGACGAACGGCAGCCCCAGCAGGGCGGCGAAATAGGCCTCGGACACCGCCGTCGAACCCGACGACGCCTCGACCACGGTGGTGCCCTCGTCGATCCAGCCGTTGCACAGCGCGTAGAGGAACAGCGAGCGGGCCAGCCGGTGCTTGAGGCTGCCGGTGATGTGCGTGGTCTCGTCTTTGAGGTACAGCGCGACCTGGGCGCCGGGACCGCCCATGCTCCACGCCGACGGCAGCGGATAGCGAAGCAGATGGGTGTCGGCGCTGCGCCGGGCGTCGGCCTGGATCAGCCGGATCGCATTGTCGGTCCAGCAACGCGAGCGGCTGCGGACCGCGATCCGGGTCTGGCCGGTCAACGCACCGATGCTGTTGGCTGCGAACGGCTCAGGTCGCTGGCCGCGTCGCGGTCGCCCATCGGGGTGGCGATCAACGTCAGCAGGGTCGCCTCCGGGCGGCAGCAGAATCGCACCGGCGCGAACGGCGAGGTCCCCATGCCGGCGGACACATGCAACTGCATGTTCGCGCCCCAGCGCGACGGTCCCTTGGCGCGCGAGCGGTCCAGGCCGCAGTTGGTCACCAGCGCGCCGTAGAACGGCAGGCACACCTGGCCACCGTGCGTGTGCCCGGCCATCACCAGCTGATAGCCGTCGGCGGCGAACCGGTCCAGCACCCTGGGCTCGGGCGAATGGGTCAGTCCCAGCCGCAGATTCGCCGCCGGGCTGGCCGGGCCGGCGATGGTTTCGTAGCGGTCCCGGTCCAGGTGCGGGTCGTCCACGCCCGCGGCCGCGACGTGCAGGCCGGCTACTTCGAACTCGCGGCGCGTGTGGGTGAGATCGAGCCAGCCGCGCTCGGTGAACGCCGCCCGCAGGTCCTGCCAGGGCAGCGGTTCACCGCGGACCCGGTGCGACGGGTTGGTCACGTAGTTCAGCGGATTCTTCAGCTTCGGCGCGAAGTAGTCGTTGCTGCCGAATACGAAGACACCCGGGCGAGAGAGCAGGTCACCCAGGGCCTGGATGACCGACGGCACCGCCCTGGGGTGGGCCAGGTTGTCGCCGGTGTTGACCACCAGGTCCGGTTCCCAGCCGGCCAGCTCGCGCAGCCACGCCTGTTTGCGGCGCTGCCCGGGCGTCATGTGAAGGTCGCTGATATGCAGCACCCGCAGCGGAGTCGAGCCGGGGGACAGCACGGGCATGGTGATCTCGCGTAGGACGAACGCGTTGCGCTCGATGACCGCGGCATAACCGAGGCCGGCGACGCTCGAAGCAAGGGTGGCGGCGCCGACACGTATCAGGACGGGCACGGCTCGGCGACGATGCGGGCCGCGAGGCGGCCCGGGGAGGAGCCGGGCAATCGGGACTTGAGCATCAGCCATGCTGGCAGCCTACTGCCGGTCGGGGACTGGCAGCGTATCTCTTGACGTCACGACGTTTATGGCGGCGGCGGCTGGCCGGGCGCCGGTGGTGGCGGCGCCAGCAGCGGAATGGTGATCGGCGGCAGGCCCGGGATTTCGACGACCTGCGAACCGACCGGCGGCGGTGCACCTTCCGGTGGCGGCGGCGGGGCCGGCGGGATGCCGTTGCTGACCTGAATGGTGATGATCGAGCCCGGGATCGTCGCGCCGCTCGGCGTCGTGCCGACCACTTCGCCCTGCTTCGCGCTGCTGTTGACGAAGTTGTTCTGGTCGGAGACCTGGAAGCCGGCCTCCTTGATGCGTTGGCGTGCGGCGTCGATATCCAGGCCGGCGACGCTGGGCACCCGTGACCCGGGCGACCCGTCGACGTAGCGGGGATCGGTGGGCGGCAACTGCACGGGTCCGAAATTGGTGGCGATCGGTTTCATCGCGGTGAACCAGGTGCGGGCCGGCTCGTTACCGCCGTACAGGTCGCCCTCGGCGCAGTGGCGCAGCGGGGCGGAGCACAGATCGGTGGGGTTCGTCGAGTCGTCGTAGATGTAGTTGGCCGCCGCGTAGTGGTTGGTGAAGCCCACGAAGCCCGACGAGCGGTGCGCCTCGGTGGTGCCCGTCTTCCCGGACACCGGCAGGTCCCAGCCCGCCGCGCTGGCCGAACCGGCCGCGGTGCCGCCGCCCAGGGCGTCCTTGCTCATCGCGTTGGCCAGCGTGTTCGCCAGACCGTCGGGCACCACCTGGTCGCAGGTCTCGGTGGTGACGGCGACCTCGTTGCCCTTGCGGTCGACCAGCTTGTCGATCGGGTTGGGCGGGCACCAGGTGCCGCCCGAGGCCAGGGTGGCCGCGACGTTGGACAGCTCCAGCGCGTTCACCTCGATGGGGCCCAGCGTGAACGAGCCGATGTTCTGCCGCTTGACGAAGTCGGCCAGGCTCTCGTTGCTGTCGGGGTTGTAGTCGCGGGCCGTGCCGGGGTCGGCGTAGGACCGCAGCCCCAGCTTGATGGCCATGTCCACCGTGCGCGTCACACCGACCTGCTGGATCAGCTTGGCGAAGGCGGTGTTGGGCGAGGTGGCCAACGCGTCGGTGACGTTCATCGACCCGCGGTAGTTACCGGCGTTGACCACGCACCAGTTGTCCTTGGGGCAGCCCTTCGCCCCGCCGCTACCCATGCCCTTCGCCTGGAACCGGCCCGGCACCTCGAGGGTGGCGTTGATGCCCATGCCCATGTCCAGGGCCGCGGCCGTGGTGAAGATCTTGAAGACGGATCCCGCGCCGTCACCGACCAGCGAGAACGGCTGCGGGCGCATGGTCTGGCCGGCGTCGACGTCGAGGCCGTAGGTGCGGTTGCTGGCCATGGCCATCACCTTGTGCGACGTCTTGCCGGGCTGGATCACGCTCATCACGCTCGATATCCCCGGCAGGGTCGGGCTGGCGAATTTGTCGATGGCCGCCTTGACCGGGATCTGCACATCCGGGTCCAGCGTCGTCTTGATGAGGTAGCCGCCCCGGGCCACCTGTTCCTTACTGATCCCGGCCCGCGACAGGTACTCCTGGACGTAGTCGCAGAAGAAGGCGCGGTCGCCCGCAGCGATGCAGCCGCGGGGCAGCTCGTTGGGCTGCGGCAGGATGCCCAACGGCGCGGCCTTGGCGGCGCGCAGTGCTTCCTGCTCCTGCGGAATGTTCTGAATCATGGTGTCCAGCACCAGGTTTCGCCGTGCCAGCGCGCCTTCTGGGTTGATGTACGGGTTGAGCGCGCTGGTCGACTGCACCATGCCCGCCAGCAGCGCCGCCTGCTGCCAGTTCAGGTCGGACGCGTTGATGCCGAAGTAGGTCTGGGCTGCGTCCTGCACGCCGAACGAGCCGTTGCCGAACGACACCAGGTTCAGATAGCGGGTCAGGATCTCGGGCTTGGTGAAGGTTTTGTCCAGCGTCAACGCCATGCGGATCTCGCGCAGCTTGCGGGCCGGGGTGGTCTCCACCGCCGCGCGCTTCTCCGCGTCGGTTTTCGCCGTGACGAGCAGTTGGTAGTTCTTGATGTACTGCTGCTCGATGGTCGAGCCACCCCGGGTGTCCACGTCGCCGCGGGCGTAGCCGGCCAGGCCGGTCAGGGTGCCTTTCCAGTCCACGCCGTTGTGGTCGGCGAACCGCTTGTCCTCGATGGAGACGATGGCCAGCTTCATCGTGTTGGCGATCTTGTCGCTGGGCACCTCGAACCGGCGCTGCGAATACAGCCAGGCGATGGTGTTGCCCTTGGCGTCGACCATCGTCGACACGGCGGGCACCTCGCCCTCGAGCAGCTGGGCCGAGCCGTTGGCCACCACTTCCGAGGCGCGATTGGACACCAGTCCTATTCCGCCGGCGAACGGGAACAGCAGAGCCGTGGCGACGACGCTGGCCAACAAACAAAGCCCCGCAAGCTTGAGGATCGTGAGCGCGGCCGGGGGGCGGTCTGACATGGCTACTACAGTAGCGGCCCCCAGTCACGCCGCCACGCTGCACGTTCTTCCAAAATTTGCGTCATCTTGAGACCGGTGGCGGCGGGTCTGAATTTGCAGTTGCGTCACAGGTCAGACGTGCAACAGAGTGTGCAAGATCACTTCTTCGCCTATCGTTTGGTACGAGACGGCACGCCCGTCCCAAAAAAAGCGTTATCGGACTGTTGCGCAATTGGCACCTGACCACCTAACTTAGACACACGGTGAGATTCAGGTAACACCGACGTACATAGTGTGGCGTAGATCGCTAGGTCAGGATCTGCACCCGAGGAGGGCGGCCGTGACGGGCGGCCGGTAGGGAAAGGGAACAGTTCGTGTCACCAATACGGCCGGCGGCGCGTAGGACAAACATTGCAGCCGCACAAGGGGTACTCCGCAGTGTCGATGCCGAAGAACGGATCGCTTGGGTCTCGAAGGCGCTCTGCCGGACCACCGATCCCGACGAACTGTTTGTCCGCGGAGCGGCCCAGCGTAAAGCGGCCGTGATCTGCCGTCATTGCCCGGTGATGCAGGAATGCGGGGCAGACGCGCTGGACAACAAGGTCGAGTTCGGGGTCTGGGGCGGCATGACCGAGCGGCAGCGCCGCGCCCTGCTCAAGCAGCACCCCGAGGTGGTTTCCTGGGCGGACTTCTTCGACAAGAGGCGGACCCGCAGCGTCGGCTGATCTTCACCGGCCCGACGGGCCGCTGGTCGATCGGCGCGGGCAGGGCCCACGTCCCGCCATTCGTCATTACGTTTCTGTTACGACGGGCTCCGGCCGGATCTTCGGCCGGCCGGTTCCTCAGCGGGCGGTTGCCCGGCCCGCATCGTCACCGACGTAGTTCGGATTGGCCGGTTCCTCAGCGGGCGGTTGCCCGGCCCGCATCGTCACCGGCGTAGCTCGGATTGGTCGGTTCCTCAGCGGGCCGTTGCCCGGCCCGCATCGTCACCGACCGAAGTGATCTGATCGGCGAGCGCCCGCAGCGCCTCCAAGTCCGAAACATCGAACGGCAGCGACGGAACCCCGATCACCGGCACGTGCGGGTTGGCCCCGGTGAACCGCGACAGCAGCCTGATCTCCCGCTTGGCGGTCTGCGCACGGTCGGCGTGAATCTTCAACACCGCCGACGCCAGCGACGCGGACTCGGAATCGCCGTCCTGGTCCAGCATTTCGCTGCCATCGATTGCCCGCTCGGCCGGCAGCGAGCACAACGGCGGATGGGTGCGGTTCAACACCAGCCCGGCGAGCGGCATCCCTTCCTGCGACAGGCGGTCGACAAAGAACGCCGCCTCGCGCAGCGCGTCGGGCTCGGCCGCCGACACCACGACGAACTGCGTCCCGCGCCGCTTCAGCAGCGCGTAGGTGCGATCGGCCTTCTCGCGGAAGCCGCCGAACGTGGCGTCCAGCGACTGCACGAACGCCGCGGCGTCGCCGAGCATCTGCGAACCCAGGATCGTCGACATCGCCTTCATGGCCAAACCCATTGCGCCGGTGACCAACCGCCCGATGCCGCGGCCCGGCGCCAGCAGCAGCCGCCACAGCCGGCTGTCCATGAAGCTGCCCAGTCGTTTGGGCGCGTCCAGGAAGTCCAGGGCGTTGCGCGACGGCGGCGTATCTACGACCACCAAATCCCAGCGATCCTCGGCCAGCAACTGGCCCAGCTTCTCCATCGCCATGTACTCCTGCGTGCCGGCAAGCGAACTGGCGACGGTCTGATAAAACTGGTTGTCCAGAATCGCCTGCGCGCGACCGGGTCCCGAGTACTGGACCACCATCTCGTCGAAGGTACGGCGCATGTCGAGCATCATCGCGTGCAGCTCGCCGGGAACCTCCGCCGCCAGCGGGACGCGTTGCGGCGTGTTGCCGAGGTCGCTGACCCCCAGCGCCTGGGCCAGCCGCCTGGCCGGATCGATCGTCAAAACGCAGACGTTGCGCCCGTATTCGGCGGCGCGCAGCGCGATCGCGGCCGCTGTGGTGGTCTTGCCCACCCCGCCGGCGCCGCAGCACACCACCACACGGTTGGTGGTGTCGGCCAGGATGGCGGCCATGTCAAGCTGTTTGGGCGTGGTGCTCATCGAACCCCCTGCTGCGCAAGTGATTCCGACAGCTCGTAGAGGCTACCGAGGTCGACCCCGTCGGAGATGGCCGGTAGTTCCAGTCGCGCCACCTTCAGCGCCTCGAGCTGTTGTGCGATCTCGGCGCGGGTCGCGACGACCGTCGCGTGCTCGATGGTCTCGGTCAGCAGACCGGCGAAGTCCTTGTCGTTCAAGCTGATTCCGGACTTTTCCAATCCGGCCCGCACCGAGTCCGCATCAACGTCACCCTCGGCGGCCTTCGCCAGGTCGGCAGGCTGCAGATAAGACGGAATGTTGCGGTTCACGATCACGCTGCCGATCGGCAGCTGCATCTCGGCGAGCTCCTCGATGGCTTCCAGCGTTTCCTGGACCGGCAACGCCTCCAACAGGGTGACTAAGTGAATGGCCGTCTGCTCGGAGTGCAGCAACCTCACCACGCCGTCGGCCTGCGAATGCACCGGGCCGCCCTTGGCCAGATCGGACACGGCTTTGGTGACGTCCAGGAAACGCGCGATCCGTCCGGTCGGCGGGGCGTCGACCACGATCGCGTCATAAACCGGCAGCCGGTTCTTGTCGACGCGGATCACCGTCTCCTTGATCTTGCCGGTCAGCAGCACGTCACGCAGGCCGGGCGCGATCGTCGTCGCGAACTCGATCGCGCCGATGCGGCGCATCGCGCGACCCGCAATGCCCAGGTTGTAGAACATGTCGAGGTATTCCAGGAAGGCGGCCTCGATGTCGATCGCCAGGGCGTTGACCTGACCGCCGCGTTCGGCGGTCGCGATCTTCACTTCTTGGTATGGCAGCGGCGGGACGTCGAAGAGTTGCGCAATCCCTTGGCGGCCTTCGACTTCCACGAGCAAAACCTTGCGGCCCCCGGCGGCCAGCGTCAGTGCCAGCGCCGCCGCGATGGTCGACTTGCCCGTACCGCCTTTGCCGGTCACGAAATGTAAACGGGCCTTCGTCAAGCGCGCAGGCCAGCCGACGGCAGCTCCGCCGCTCGATGTGGTTGCCACCTTCGCATGCTAGCCCGACCCGATAAGCTCGCGGCATGAGCCAACCGACCGCATGGGAGTACGTCACGGTCCCCCTGCTGACGCATGCCACCAAACAGATCCTCGACCAGTGGGGTGCCGACGGCTGGGAGTTGGTGTCCGTGCTGCAAGGGCCGACCGGCGAGCAGCACGTCGCGTACCTGAAGCGCCCCAAGTAAGGCCTTTCTCGATGAGCGCTCAGCCTTCCTGGAAGGCCCGGCTCGGGGAGCTCGGCCTCGAGCTTCCGGAGGTGGTCGCGCCGCTGGCCGCCTACGTCCCGGCGGTGCGCACCGGCAACCTGATCTACACCTCCGGCCAGTTGCCGATGCAGACCGGAAAGCTGTTGGGAACCGGCAAGGTCGGCGCCGACGTCAGCCCCGACGAGGGCAAGGCGCTGGCGCGGATCTGCGCGCTCAATGCGCTGGCGGCCGTCAACTCGCTGGTGGGCATCGACGCGGTGACCCGGGTGGTGAAAGTCGTCGGGTTCGTGGCGTCGGCCCCGGGGTTCAACGGCCAGCCCGGCGTCATCAACGGGGCCTCCGAACTGCTCGGCGAGGTGTTCGGCGAGCATGGCGCGCACGCGCGGTCGGCGGTCGGCGTCTCCGAGCTGCCACTGGATGCGCCGGTGGAAGTGGAGCTGATCGTCGAGGTCGGCTGACGCCCGTGACCGAGGCCGCCGAGTCGCTGACCCACCCCGCGTACGCCAAGCTGCGGGCGGTCACCGACACCGCGTCGGTCCTGTTGGCCGACAACCCCGGTCTGCTGACGCTCGAGGGCACCAACACCTGGGTGTTGCGCGGCCCGCGCAGCGACGAACTGGTCATCGTGGATCCCGGGCCCGACGACGACGACCACATCGCGCGGGTCGCCGCGCTGGGCCGTATCGCCCTGGTCCTGATCAGCCACCGGCACAGCGATCACACCGACGGCATCGACAAGCTGGTCGAGCTGACCGGCGCGACCGTGCGCTCGGCAGGGAGCGGTTTTCTGCGCGGCCTGGGCGGCGAGCTGACCGACGGCGAGGTGATCGACGCCGCCGGCCTCAAGATCAAGGTCATGGCGACGCCCGGCCACACCGCCGATTCGCTGTCGTTCCTGCTCGACGATGCCGTGCTGACCGCCGATACCGTGCTGGGCCGCGGGACCGCCGTTCTCGACAAGGAGGACGGCAGCCTGACGGACTACCTGGAATCCCTGCGGCGCCTGCGCGGGCTGGGCCGACGGGGAGTACTGCCCGGACACGGCCCCGAGCTGACCGACCTGGCGAGCGTCGCCGAGGGCTATCTTGCGCACCGGCGGGAGCGCCTCGATCAGGTGCGTTCTGCGTTGCGGGAGCTGGGGGAGGACGCCAGCGCCCGCCGCATCGTCGAACACGTCTATGTCGATGTCGACGAGAAGCTCTGGGATGCCGCCGAATGGTCGGTGCAGGTGCAGCTCAATTTCCTGCGCGCCGAGTCGTCGGCGTAGGGCGTCCCCGCCAGTCACTACCGCCGCATCGGTTCCGGCTCTGGGAGCGCACAGTTTTTCTGAAATGCGATAGCGCCGGCGCTAACACGTTGTGAAGTAACCGCATGGTGCCCAGACGGTGCCCATGGGGCTGGTGAGGCGGGGAACGGTGAAGCGCCGCACGGATTAGCGGGCTCGGCGCGCGAGCCGTTCGGAGTCCGAGATCAGCACGCTCTTGCCCTCCAGGCGGATCCAGCCGCGGTGGGCGAAGTCGGCCAGCGCCTTGTTCACCGTCTCGCGGGACGCCCCCACCAGCTGCGCGATCTCTTCCTGCGTCAGGTCGTGGGTGACCCGCATCGCGCCACCCTCCTGGGTGCCAAACCGCTGGGCGAGCTGCAGCAGTTGCTTGGCCACCCGGCCGGGCACGTCGGTGAAGATGAGGTCAGCCAGGTTGTTGTTGGTGCGGCGCAGGCGTCGGGCCAGCACCCGCAGCAGCTGTTCGGCGATCTCGGGGCGGTCGGCGATCCACGCCCGCAGCGCGTCACGGTCCATCGACACCGCCCGCACCTCGGTGATGGTGGTGGCGCTGGACGTTCGAGGCCCCGGATCGAAGATCGACAATTCGCCGAACATGTCCGACGGGCCCATGATCGTCAGCAGGTTCTCGCGTCCATCGGGGGAACGGCGACCGATCTTCACCTTCCCCGAGACGATGATGTACAGCCGATCACCGGGTTCCCCCTCGGCGAAGACCGTGTGTCCGCGGGGGAAGTCGACGGGTTGCAGCTGCTTGGTCAGTGCTGTGACTGCGCCGGGTTCAACCCCTTGGAAGATTCCTGCCCTTGCCAGGATCTCGTCCACGTTGCCTCTTCAACTTTCCCAGAAAATTAATGTGATACGGGCAGGCTAACCCCTTGCTCGCGTGACGAGTCTAGAGGTACGCCGTTGTGTCCAACGTGCCAACGCTACACACGATTGGCGTGTCGAGGTGCCCTAAACTGCGGATTGACGTGCGAATGGCCGTGTATCCGCGTCGGTAATGTAATCTCGTCGCGGTCGACGAAGCCGACGGCGAACGACGGCGCGGCGTGACGCGGGCCGCCGGTGCGCCCGCTCGTCGGGGCCGTGGGCAGCTGCGCGAGCTCGCGCCGATGCAGGTATTCCAACGCCTCCGGCATGCCTTCGGACGCCAGCGTGTGCATGTCCACTCCGCCGGCAAGCTCGAGGAATTCGTCGACGTCGGCCACCGCCGTGGCGTGGGGGGCGAGCTCCGATTCGAGCCGCCCAAGACCCAGCGCCGCCAGCATCAGCAGCACCGGAACGCCGGCCACCAGCAACCACGACACACGAAGAGTAAACATGGCCTTGAATCAACACGGGGTCTCGGCCAGATCACGAAATCAGTACTCTGTCGTAGGTGACAGCGGCGAAGTCGTCCGGGCGTTCGAAATCGGCTCCGGCCCCGTCCGGCGCCGCCGATGCGCGACGGTGGTCGCAGGAAACCCGGGTGGGCCTGGTGCGAAGGGCGCGGCGGATGAATCGTGCTCTGGCGCAAGCGTTTCCGGATGCGCACTGCGAGCTGGATTTCACGACGCCGCTGGAGCTGACCGTCGCCACCATCCTGTCGGCGCAGAGCACGGACAAGCGGGTCAACCTGACCACTCCGGCGCTGTTCAAGCGGTACCGCTCGGCGCTGGACTACGCGCAAGCCGACCGTGCCGAACTGGAGAACCTGATCCGCCCGACCGGTTTCTTTCGCAACAAGGCCTCCTCGTTGATCGGTTTGGGGCAGGCCCTGGTCGAACGCTTCGACGGCGAGGTGCCGTCGACCATGGCGGAACTGGTCACGCTGCCGGGGGTGGGACGCAAGACCGCCAACGTCATCCTGGGCAACGCCTTCGGGATCCCCGGCATCACCGTCGACACCCATTTCGCGCGGCTGGTGCACAGGTGGCGCTGGACCGCCGACAAGGACCCGGTCAAAATCGAGCACGCCGTGGGCGAGCTCATCGAACGCGGTGAGTGGACCATGCTGAGCCACCGGGTGATCTTTCACGGCCGCCGGGTGTGTCACGCGCGCAAACCGGCGTGCGGCGTCTGCCTGATCGCCAAAGACTGCCCGTCCTTCGGCCTGGGGCCCACCGAGGCGGCGCTGGCCGCGCCGCTGGTGAAGGGGCCGGAAACCGAGCACCTGCTCGCCCTGGCCGGGCTGTAAGCCGGTCCGCGACCTACGCGCAGGGACGCAATGCCTACCTGGAGGCCGACGCTGACCCGCAGGGCCCGCTGGCACATCGCGATCCTGGCGGTGGTGGTGGCGCTGATCGCGGCGCTGGTCGCCCAGCTGCGCGACGACTCCGACAGGACTGCCACGCCCGCGGGCAACCGGCCGGTGGCCGACCGGGAACACCGCGACGCCGATACGCCCGCCGCGTTGGCGGGGCCGCGGCAGCGCGCCAACCTGTCGCCGTGCCCCGGCGCCGGAAACGGTCCCGGCCCCGAGGCGCTGCGCGGTGTGACGGCGGAGTGCGCCGCCGACGGCTCGGTTGTCGACGTCGGCCGCGCGGTGGCCGGACGCCGGGTGGTCCTCAACTTGTGGGCGTATTGGTGCGCGCCGTGCGCCGCCGAACTGCCCGCGATGGCCGAGTATCAACGTCGGGCCGGTTCGGACGTGACGGTGGTGACGGTGCATCAAGACGAGAACGAGACGGCCGCCCTGCTGCGGCTGGCCGAGCTCGGGGTGCGCCTGCCGACCCTGCAGGACGGTCGTCGCCGGGTCGCGGCCGCGCTGCGGGTGGTTAATGTGATGCCCGCGACGGTGGTCCTGCGGCCGGACGGTAGCGTTGCCCAGACGCTGCCACGAGCTTTCACCACTGCCGATGAGATCGCGGCCGCGATCGGCAAAGACAGGGGATAAGCGGAAAAATTGAACCGACTGGAGGGGCCGTGAGTGCTGGGGGTTCGCCCCTGCGGAATGGGGACCCCGCCCCGGCGCGCGGGGCCGTTCCGTTGCGGCCTGACGCCTGCCCGTCCTGGCTGCGTCCGCTGCTCGACCATGTCGATGACGTTCCCGATGCGGCCCGGCGCCGACTGCCGGCCGATGTGCTGGCGATGATCACCAGCAAGGCCGCGTCCGCGGTGACGGCCCTGCGCGGCGGCGGCCGGGAAGCCGCAGTGCTGGTGTTGTTCTCCGGTTCGGAATCCGGCCCGCCCGATGGTGGTTTCCCCGACGACGCCGACCTGCTGGTTACCGTGCGGGCCTCGACCCTGCGCCACCACGCCGGCCAGGCGGCGTTTCCCGGCGGCGCCTCCGATCCCACCGACGACGGCCCGGTGGACACCGCGCTGCGCGAGGCCCGCGAGGAAACGGGGATCGACGTCAGCCGGCTCTATCCCCTGGCGACGATGGAGAAGATGTTCATCGCGCCGTCGCAGTTCCACGTCGTCCCGGTGCTGGCCTATTCGCCGGATCCCGGTCCGGTGGCCGTCGTCAACGAGGCCGAAACGGCGATCGTGGCGCGAGTTCCGTTGCGCGCCTTCGTCAACCCGGAAAACCGGCTGATGGTGTACCGCGGCGATCTCGGCCGCCGGTGGGCCGGCCCGGCGTTTCTGCTCAACGAGATGCTGGTCTGGGGATTCACTGGCCAGGTGATTTCTGCGCTGCTCGACGTCGCGGGCTGGGCCCAGCCGTGGGACACCACCGACGAGCGGGAGTTGGACGCCGCGATGGCGTTGGTCGGCGAGGGGGGCGGGTCGCGGTGAATTCGATGACCCCGTCGCAGTGGCTGGATGTCGCCGTGCTGGCGGTTGCGTTCATCGCGGCGGTCTCGGGCTGGCGGTCGGGCGCGTTGGGCTCGTTGCTGTCATTCGTGGGGGTGTTGCTGGGCGCCATCGCGGGGGTGCTGCTGGCGCCGCATCTGGTCAGCCACATCGCCGCCCCGCGCGCGAAATTGTTTGCCGCACTGTTCTTGATCCTCGCGCTGGTGGTCATCGGTGAGGTCGCCGGTGTGGTGCTGGGACGCGCCGTCCGGGGTGCGATCCGCAGCCGTTCCATCCGGACGGTCGACTCGGTCATCGGGGTGGCGGTCCAACTGGTCGTGGTGTTGACCGCGGCGTGGTTGCTGGCCACGCCGTTGACCCAGTCCAAGGACCAGCCGGAACTGGCCGCGGCGGTCCGCGGCTCGCGAGTGTTGGCTCAGGTCAACGACGTAGCGCCGCCCTGGCTCAAGACGGTGCCCAAGCGGCTTTCGGCGCTGCTGAACACCTCCGGTCTGCCCGCGGTGCTGGAGCCGTTCAGCCGCACCCCCGTCATCCCGGTCGCCTCGCCCGATCCCGAGCTGGCCGGCAACCCGGTGGTGCAGGCCACCGCGCCCAGCGTGGTCAAGGTGCGCAGCCTGGCCCCCAGCTGCCAGAAAGTGTTGGAGGGCAGTGGTTTTGTCATCGCGCCCGACCGGGTGATGACCAACGCGCACGTGGTGGCCGGTTCCAACAGCGTTCAGATCTACGCCAGCGGCAATCCGCTGGACGCCACGGTGGTGTCCTACGATCCGGCGGTCGACATCGCGATCCTGTCCGTTCCCAACCTGCCCCCGCCGCCGTTGACTTTCGCCCAGGGCGACGCGAAGACCGGCGCCAGCGTCGTGGTCCTGGGGTATCCCGGTGGTGGGAACTTCACCGCGACCCCGGCCCGGATCCGCGAGCTGATCAAGCTCAGCGGTCCCGACATCTACCGCGATCCGGCGCCGGTCACCCGTGACGTCTACACGATCAGAGCCAGTGTGGAGCAAGGTAATTCGGGTGGGCCGCTGATCGATCTCGACGGGCATGTGCTCGGGGTGGTGTTCGGCGCGGCGGTCGACGACCCCGACACCGGCTTCGTGCTTACCGCCGACGAGGTGGCCAGTCAGCTTGCCCGGGTCGGCGATACCCAGCTGGTGGGCACCGGGTCCTGCGTCGGCTGAGCCACCGCGCTCACCTCGCCCGGGTCGGGTGCACCTGTTCGAGGAACTTCGTCAGGTGCCTGTTGATTTCCTCGGGCGCCTCTTCGTGGCTGAAATGCCCTGCGCCGGAGATGGATACGTAGCGTCCCTGAGATGCGTAGCGCTGCGTTCGGTCGACCGGGTCGGCCAGCACGTAGGGATCGGCGTCGCCGCGCAGGTGTAACAGCGGAACGCTGAGCTGCTGGCTCATCGATCTCATGAAGCGCCGGCCCTCGTCGCGCAGCTGGCTGCGGACGGCCCAGCGCTGATATTCCAGTGCGCTGTGCGCGGCCCCCGGGATCTGGATGGCCGTGCGCAGGTGGCCGATTGTTCCGGAAAAGTCTTCGGAGGCAAGCCATTTGGCGCAGCTGCGGCTGCGGACCAGGCGCTCGATTTCGGCGGCGTCGTCGCGGGTCAACAGGCGCTCGGGCCACAACGGTATCTGGTATTGCAGCAGCGTCGGCAACAGCGCGTAACCCTGGTCGCGTCGCGTCAACGTCGATCGCCGCAACGCCGCCGGGTGCGGCGAACTGATCAGCGCGATCGCCGACACCAGCCGCGGATGCAGCAGGGCGGTGGCCCAGCAGCCCAGCCCGCCGTCGGCGTGGCCCACCAAAGTCGCCGAGGAGTGGCCCAGCGCCCGGATGAGTCCGGCCGCGTCGCCGGCCATCGTCCAGCCGTCGTAGCCGCGGGGCGGCTTATCGCTGCCCCCATAACCCCGCAGGTCGACGGCCACCACCCGCGCCCCGCGCAGCCCGCGCAGCTGATGACGCCACGACCACCAGAACGATCCGAAACCGTGCAGCAGCATCACCAGCGGGCGCGACGTCGCCGGCCGGGCGTCGGCATCGCCTGAGGCCTCGACGACGTGGAAGCGGATGCCGTTGGCGTGCACATCGTGATGGCGCCACGGCCCGTCGATGCGGGTTACCGACGGATCGGGCGGCGCCATCTACCAACCCGATGGATCGGCGGCGGCGCCGTTTGCGGGCTTCGCGTGCTTGCCTTGCGACTCGGGGAGCTGCCGGGCACCGCCGGGGGCCTTGTCGTGGCCCGGGGTGAGCGCGGTGCGCGTCTCCTTGACCGATTCGATCGTCTGGCGCGGTCCGCGGATCCGGCGGACCTTGAGGAAGCCCAGCAGCGCCAACAGGGCGCCGACCACCACCATCACGCCGAACACGATGAGGTACGCCGCCCAGCGCCACAGCCAGGTGTCGAGCAGCTCGGCGATGAAGAAGAAGAAAAAGAAGGTGGAGTAGAACAGCACCACCAGCGCGGCGATGAAGAAGACGCTCCCGGTCAGCCCCTTTTTGACGTCCCGGGTAATTTCGGCGCGCGCCAGTTCGACTTCGGCGCGCACCAGAGTGGACACCTGGGTGGTGGCGTCTTTGATCAGGTCACCGATCGACGGCTCGGCGGATTTGGCATGCGGGTCGGTCAACGGAATGGTGGTCAGGGTGCTGGGCACACCGTTCTTGCCATCGGCTTTGCTCACAGACGGTCCTCTTTCGTCGTTGCCCGGCTCGCTGTCGTCGCGGTTCATGTTGCCATGCGGTGCCTGGACAGGAGAAGCCAGACGAGGCCGGCCGGGCACTGCGGCGCGGGGTTCGAGAGTGCCGAGGCCAGTTCGCTTCGCACAGAAGGCGGTCGGCGACGCCGCGCGGGCGACGCGCTTTGCAAAGCGACCATCACATGGTTGCCGATTAGACTCGGCCAAGCCGGTCGCGATGTCCGGCCGACCGATGGGAGTGGGGCCGTGCGGAGGGCGCACCGATGCTTCTTACTGGCGATGGTCGCCCTGCTCGCGGCTGTGCTGGGTTCGCCTGTCCGCGCCGCCGCCGCTGACGTCCGGATTCCGATCGGCG